>SCRB01000935.1 GCA_004299545.1 Rhizobiaceae bacterium | reverse complement strand
GTCGGCTTCATCAACATCCCGATCATCAAATTCTCGGTCGATTGGTGGAACACGCTGCATCAGGGCGAATCGATCTTCCGCCTCGACGGCCCCACCATCGCGCCGAGCATGCTCTGGCCGCTGGCGGTGATGGCCATCGGCTTCACCGTCCTTTTCTTCGCCCTGCATTTCGCCGCGATACGCGCCGAGATATTGCGCCGGCGGGTGATTGCGATGCGCCGCCTTGCGGCGCGGCATGCCGATCGCGGGTAGCGGCATGTATGCTCACTGGGACTATGCCTATTTCGTCGGGGCCGCCTACGGCATCAGCGCCGCGGTGCTCTTCGGGCTGGTCGCCTGGATCGTACTCGACCAACGCGGGAGACGGCGTGAGATCGCCGAACTCGAGGCAAGCGGCGTTCGCCGTCGCTCGGCACAGGGTGAAAAGCGATGAGCGTCGATACCGGCTCGCCACGCAAGCCGCGCCGCTGGCTGCTCTTCCTGCCGCTCGTCGTTTTCCTTGGACTTGCCGCGGTGTTCATGACGCAGCTTCTTTCGGGAAAGAACAGTGCCATCGTGCCGTCCGTGCTGATCGGACACAAGGCGCCGGCGACGAAGCTTCCGCCGTTGGAAGGGATGGGGCTGCCGGGCATTGCGTCAGCCGATTTCAAGGGCCGCCTGACACTGCTCAACGTCTGGGCGTCCTGGTGCGCGCCCTGTCGCGAGGAGCAACCGCTGCTGATGGGGCTGGCTGACGATCCGCGCTTCCGTCTCGTCGGGCTGGATTACAAGGACAAACCGGAGAACGCCCGCCGATTCCTTGGCGAGATGGGCAATCCGTTCGATGCGATCGGTGTCGACGAAAAGGGTACTTCGACCATCAACTGGGGCGTCTACGGCGTCCCTGAGACATTCCTGATCGGCAGGAACGGCGTTATTCTCTACAAGCATGTCGGGCCGTTCACGCCGCAATCGATCGCTTCGGACCTGATGCCCGCAATCCAAAAAGCGGTTTCCGGCTCGTAAGCGGGCAATCGGAGTTCTATGATCCGCCCCAACCGGTGTTCGGGGTTTCAGGTTCCGCTTGTCGCGATGCTTCAATGAACGAAACGATGTTCCATCACTTCGAAGCGCAAGCCCAGGCGTGCGATGCGCTCGGGTCGCCATTCACCGCACGGCTATGCCGGGCCGCGACAGCGGCCCTCGACAGGCAGACCGAGACGGGAAGGCGCATTCTCGACTGGCCGGGGGACCCAGGCGCCGACGCCGTGGCGCTGAGACTGTGCGGGGGTCTTCATGCACTGGTGCTTTCGAGGGCGGATGAAGATCTTGCCGCAATCTATCCGCCGAACGAGGCCGATGAGGCCGCGCTGCCGAAGAGGCTTGCTGCCGCTTTGCAGGAGCACGATGCCTTTCTCGTCCGTTTCATGGCCTCGCCGCCGCAAACCAACGAGATCGCACGCTCCGGCATGCTGTTGCCCGGCTTCCTGCGCATTGCCCGAAAATACGGATTGCCGCTGGCGTTGCGCGAGATCGGATCGAGCGCTGGCCTCAACCTCAATTTCGATCGGTTCCATTATCGCTACGGCTTCCGGGAATGGGGCGATGGGGGTTCGCCGGTGCGGCTGTCTCCGGAAATGAGGAGCAATCCGCCGCAACTCGATGGTGTATTGTCGGTCGCGAGCCGGGGAGGCTGCGACATTGCCCCGATCGATCTCGCCGATCCTGCGAGGCTCCTCAGACTGCGTTCCTACATCTGGGCGGATCAATCGGCCCGGCTTGCGCGGCTCGACGCCGCAATTCGTATTGCGGAACGTTTTCCAAACAAAATTGTCGCGGCAGATGCGGTGGATTTTGTGGAGAAAGGCCTGGCCGGGCGCTTACCCGGCCAGGCCTTCGTGCTGTTTCACTCGATTATGTGGCAGTATATGCCCGAGGCAACCGGATCAGCCGTCGACAAGCTCATGCACCGGGCCGGTGAAGCCGCGACCGGAAATTCTCCGGTCGCGTGGCTCCGTATGGAGCCGTCGGGACCAAAGCCCCGGCATGCCACACTTTCGCTGACAAGTTGGCCCGGTGGGCGAACGGAGCATCTGGCCGATTGCGACTATCATGGTCGCTGGATCAATTGGACCGCCGGTCCCGATCCTGCTTAGCCGCCGTAGATCTCGCGGCGGACCTGGTAGAGCATTTCGCCGCGGCTGCTGTTCAGATCGGCGAAGTCCCTGTCGTTCAGCAAGTCGATTTCGGCGACGAGCCGATTGTAGCGGCGCCGCTTCTGGATGCGGTCACGTGTGCGGTGGACGAGAGAAGAAAACATGGCGAGGATCTCCTGGCTGTAAGCCGCCCTTGCGGCTAAGATTCCTCCCTGAATACGCACCTAATATGGGACTGACGCGGTTGCGTTGCAAAACACATTGCTGCAACGCAGCAATGATGCGGCCGCATGGCTGGCTACCGGAGGACTAGGGTCAGGATTTTATTCGTCCTTTTTCTCCTGGGGCGAATGTTTCGCGATCAAGGGCATCTGCGTCAGCACGAAGAGGAAAGTCAGGCCGGTGAAGCCGAAGAGCTTGAAGGCGGCCCAGTATTTGTCGGCGATTTCCGGCGGATAGATCATGCCGAGCCCGCGCCAGATGATCTCGTTCAATATGGCGCAGCCGATGAAGAACAGGCCCCAGCGGAAAGTCAGCTTGCGCCAGCCTTCCGCGTCGAGGTCGAAGGCCTGGTCGAAGACATAGCCGAGAAGCGATTTGCCGAAGGCCAGGCCGCCGAGCAGGAGCGCGCCGAAAAGCGCGTAGACGAGCGTCGGCTTCATCTTGATGAACGTCTCGTTGTGAAGCCACAGCGTCAGGCCACCGAAGAAGATGACGACAATGCCGGAGACGAGCGGCATCAGCGGCAAGGTCCTTGTCATTATCCAGGAAGTGGCAAGCGCTACGATCGTCGCCACCATGAACAGCGCGGTGGCGAGGAAAATCGGCGTGCCGAAGGCTCCCAGTGCCGGAAAATGCGCGATGAGCGCATCACCCTTGAACGTCACCAGAAAGAACAGGAAGAGCGGCCCCATCTCGAGGGCGAATTTGAGGCCGGGGCTGACCTTCTTCCGCTCCGGATCGCCGGGCGCGCGTTCGATGACGGGATCGCTCATGACCACCTTGCCTGCATCGGAAATTCCGCCCCGGCTAAGCGATGAATGTGGCAAAGGCCAGCATAAAATGAAGATGACGAATATTTCATCTCATGCCGTCCCCGGCCGTCCCGGCGATCGCTTCGGCGAATTCCTTTGCAGAGAACGGTTCCAGATCGTCCACCTGTTCGCCGACGCCGATGAAATAGACCGGCAGCTTATGCCTGGCGGCGATGGCGACGAGAATGCCGCCGCGCGCCGTGCCGTCGAGCTTGGTCAGCACCAGCCCGTTGACGCCGGCGACGTTGCGAAACACCTCGACCTGGTTCAACGCGTTCTGGCCGGTCGTGGCGTCGACCGTCTGCAGCACCGTATGCGGCGCTTCCGGATCGAGGCGGCCGAGCACGCGCACGATTTTCTCCAGTTCCGCCATCAGTTCGGCCTTGTTCTGTAGCCGCCCGGCCGTGTCGATGATGAGCACGTCGCTGCCCGCTTCCTTCGCCTGCTGGAAGGCATCGAAGGCGAGGCCGGCGGCATCGGCTCCGAGCTTGGAGGAGATGACAGGAGAGCGGGTGCGCTCGCCCCAGATCTTCAACTGTTCGATCGCGGCGGCGCGGAAGGTGTCGCCGGCGGCGAGCATGACGGTGAGGCCGCCGGCCGTGAGTTTCGCCGCCAGCTTGCCGATGGTGGTCGTCTTGCCGGTGCCGTTGACACCGACGACGAGGACGACATGCGGCTTATGGGAAAGGTCGAGTTCGAGCGGCATGGCGACTGGCGCGAGGACCTTTTCCACCTCGGCAGCCATGACGCGGCGCACCTCCACGTCCGACACGTCCTTGCCGTAGCGGCCCGACGCGAGCGTGTCGGTAACGCGCATCGCCGCCTCGATGCCGAGGTCGGCGCGGATCAGCACGTCTTCCAGATCCTGCAACGCATCCTCGTCGAGCTTCCTCTTGGTGAAGATGCCGGCGATATTGCCCGAGAGTTCGCGCGAGGAACGCGACAGGCCGCTCCGCATGCGCTGGAACCAGGATTGGCGCGGGGCAGCAGGTTCCGGCGCCTTTTCCAAGGCGGCCTTTTGCTCAACCTTTTTCGAGACGGTAACGCGGCCGGCCGATGGCTTGGACGGCGCTTGGCCTGCCTCTGGCCGATCCTGCTCGACGCTTTGCCCCTCACCCTTACCCTCTGCCCGTAAAGACGGGGAGAGGGGGGCTTCGGCGTCGCGGCCAGTCGCCCTTCTCCCCGTTTGCGGGGAGAAGGTGCCGGCAGGCGGATGAGGGGCGGTTTCGCCGGAAACCGGCTCGCGATCTGCCGGCCGTGGCTCATCCGGAGACTCGATCGAAGCCGGAATTTGAGGCGGCGGCTCAGGCGCAGACGGCTCGGAAAGGTTGGCCGGCTCCGGCGCGGCAGGTACCGGCGGAACTTCCGGAGAGGGTTCGGCCGCTGGAATCTCCGAAGCGGGCACCGGTCGCGTGGGTTGCTCCAGCGGCTCCGGTATATCCGGCTGAGACGCAGGCTCCGGCAATTCCGGTCCGGGTTCGGGCAGAGACGGTTCTTCGGGCTGCTCCGGCAGGTCCGGCCCCGGTTCCAGAATCTCCGGCGCAGGGAGATCCGGCTGAGGCTCCGGTTCAGGTTGCGGCTTGGCTGGCGGCGGCGGTTCGGGCGCCGGCATCGGCTTCCGGGGCGGTTCCGCCGTTGGCGGCGCCTCTTCCGGCCTTGCCGGCTCGCTCGATTTCAACGCCTCCAGCGCATCGAAATTGAGCGGCTGCAGCGGTTCGTCTTCCGCCGGCCGTTCCTCGACCGCCTTCTTGCCGAAGGAAAAGACCTTCTTGATGAAACCGAATGCCATCCGTCAGGCTGCCTCGGCTGCGATCGGCCGCGCGATCAGGCGCTCTCCATCATGGCCTTCGATCCGCGCCTCGACGATTTCGCCCGGTGCGCCCGTACCAACTGTGCCGGCATCGAGTGAAACGAGCGTGAAGCCTTCGGTGCGGCCGATGCCGTCGCGCTCGATCAAGACGGACTGCCGCGTGCCGGCAAGTGAAGCAAGGTGGCGGCGATGGGCCTCGTCGCCCTCTCGTCTCAGCCGCGCGGCCCGCTCCTTGATGAGAGTGCGGGCAAGCTGCGGCATGCGTGCCGCCGGCGTTCCCTCGCGCGGGCTGAAGGGAAAGACATGCAGATGGGTGAGGCCGCATTCCCCGACGATCTTCAGCGAATTTTCGAACATCGCCTCGGTCTCGGTCGGGAATCCGGCGATGATATCGGCACCGAAGACGATGCCCGGCCGCAGGCGCCTTGCCTCTTCGCAAAAGCGGATGGAATCCTCACGGCTGTGGCGTCTTTTCATCCGTTTCAGGATCATATTGTCGCCGGCCTGCAGCGACAGGTGCAGATGCGGCATCAGCCGTGGTTCCGCCGCGATCGCCTCCATCAAGTCCCCATCCACCTCGATGGAATCGATGGAGGAAAGACGAAGCCGTTTCAGATCCGGAACCTGCCTGAGAATCGTTTTCACCAGCTTGCCGAGGCGCGGGCTTCCCGGCAGATCGGCGCCGTAGCTCGTCATATCGACGCCGGTCAGCACGATTTCGGCATAGCCGTTGCCGGCAAGGCGTTTCGCCTGCTCGACGACCGCCCCCATCGGCACGGAACGGGAATTGCCGCGGCCATAGGGGATGATGCAGAAGGTGCAGCGGTGATCGCAGCCATTCTGCACCTGGACGAAGGCGCGTGCGCGGCCCTCGATCGCATCGACCATATGCGAGGCGGTCTCGCGCACGCTCATAATGTCGTTGACGCGGGCCTTTTCCATGTCGTTGACGCCGAAATCCGGAAGCGCGCGGTAATTCCGGGCGGAAAGCTTCTCCTCGTTGCCGAGGACGAGATCCACCTCGTCCATGGCGACGAACGTGTCGGGATCGGTTTGTGCCGCGCAGCCGGCGACGATGATGCGGGCATCGGGATGCTCGCGCCTGGCCTTGCGGATCGCCTGTTTCGCCTGCCTGACTGCTTCGGCCGTGACCGCGCAGGTGTTGAAGACGACAGCGCCGCCGGCAAGCTCTCCGAGGCCGGCCCTGCCCGCCTCGCGGCGCATGACTTCCGACTCGTATGTGTTGAGCCGGCAGCCGAATGTGACAATTTCAAGTGCCATCAGGCCGCGCTTTCGGTTTCTCGCGTCCACGCACCGCTTTCCGGATCGAACGTGCCGGAGAATTCCCACTCGGCCGGCCCTGTCATGACGACATGGTCGTCGTCGCGCCATTCGATCAGGAGCGGCCCGCCGGGAACCGTTACCGTCGCCTTGCGCCCCGTTCGGCGGGTGCGCGCGCCGCAGACGGCGGCGGCGCAAGCGGCGGAACCGCAGGCGCGGGTCAGGCCGGCGCCGCGCTCCCATGTCCGCAGCGTGATCGCATCCGACGCGGTGACGTTCGCGATACTGATATTGGCCCGTTCCGGGAAGATGGGGTGATTTTCGAGCAGCGGCCCGAATTTTTCCAGTTCGTAGGACCAGACATCCTGATCGACCCAGAAGATCGCATGCGGATTGCCCATCGATACGACGGAGGGCGAATGGAGCACGGGCCGATCGATCGGCCCGATCTGCAATTCGATCATGCGCGTGTCGCGGAATTCCTCCGCAAGAGGAATCTCCCGCCAGCCGAAGCGCGGCTTCCCCATATCGACCGCGAGCGTTCCGTCGGGCTTCTCCTCGGCCGTGAGAATTCCCGCCATAGTTTCGAAAACGAAGCTCTTGCGGCCGGTTTCGGCGGCAAGAGCCTGGGTCACGCAGCGCATGCCGTTGCCGCAGGCCTGCGCCTGGCTGCCGTCCGAATTGACGATGGCGACGTAATTTTCCGTCCCGGGCGTCCGTGGGTCGTGGATCGCCATGATCTGGTCGAATTTGGTCGCCGGATCGGCATTGAGCGCGATGGCCGCGGCCGGCGTAACGCTGTCGGTGCGGCCGCGCATGTCGGCGACGATGATCTCGTTGCCGAGCCCGTTCATCTTGGCGAATTGCGCTGGCTTGCCCGTCACACTGCCCGTCACACTGGTTGTCCTTGTCTTCCGGCGCCTATATGGCGGAAAAGGCGCCGGATTACCAGTGCGCGACGGACGGAAGAAGGGGATCACCCGGTTGCAAAAACCGGGCGACCTCGCGATAAAGAGGTGGTCGCGTCAGTCTGCCGTTTTCGTCGATCCGGGCAGTCCATGTCGGAAAGTTCTACAGGCATCCGCCAAGTGAAACCCAATTTTAACGATAAGCGGCTGGAAATGGTACTGTGATCACCTTTATTGTAGCGATGAATTCAGGAAGGGACTTCGGGACGATGCGGCCCCGATGGAGGTATTGATGTCTTTCACGAGGACGGGGTTCATTTCGGTTTCACTTATGGCGTTTGCGCTGGCCGGTTGCGGCGGCTCGCGCATGGGCAGTCTCGATCAGCCGCAGCCGGCGCCGTTGCCTGCCGCGCCATCGGGACAGGTTTCGCAAAACCAGCTTCCGCCTCCTCCGACCAAGGATGCGTCCCAGTTTCCGACAGCGCCGCAAGTGGCATCGGCGGCACCGATGAACGACGCGGCGGCGGCGGCTAATGCTGTCAACGTCACGGCCGGCGGCGTTGCCGGGGTATGGAGCGTCAATGTTTCCGGGCAAAGTTGCCGGATCGCAACCCCCCAGACCAAATATGGCCAGGGCTATCGCGCGGGGCCGCTTCATTGTCCGCCGCCGCTCGACGGGGTGAAATCCTGGGCCGTCAACGGCAAGCAGCTGGCGCTTTACGACCAGAACGGCTCCGTTCTGGCGCGGCTCTACGCTTCCGCCGCCAACAAGTTCGACGGCCAGACCGACAACGGCCAGCCTATCTCGCTTTCGCGCTGACGAACCGGGAATTTCAGACCGCATCTCATGAACCTGCGCGACGCTCCGACGGTCCAGCCCTGCGTCTCACAGCGCTACCGGCTTCTGGTGGAAAAGGGCGCAATCCGGCGCGATCCGCAGCAGGAAAGAGTCCTGGCCGCGCTTGACCGGCTGGTCTTCGACATCGCCCGCGCGCGCCTTGCCACGAAATCGAGTTCGCTTGGCTGGCTGTTCGGCGGCCGCTCGCCGAACCGGCGGATCAAGGGGCTCTATATCGATGGCAGCGTCGGTACCGGCAAGACGATGCTGATGGACCTGTTCTTCGAATGCCTTCCGGTGAAAGCCAAGCGGCGCAGCCATTTCAATGACTTCATGACCGACATCCACGATCGCATCGATGCGCATCGCAGGGCGGTCAAGAAAGGCGCGGCCAAGGGCGACGACCCGATCCCGCCGGTCGCCAAGGCCGTCGCAAAAGAGGCAAGGGTCCTGTGTTTCGACGAGTTCAGCGTCACCGACATCGCCGATGCGATGATCCTGTCGCGGCTCTTCACCGCCCTTTTCGCCGAGGGCGTGGTGCTGGTGGCGACCTCCAACGTCGCCCCTGACGATCTCTACCGCGACGGGCTGAACCGACAACTGTTCCTCCCCTTCGTCGACGTCTTGAAGGCGCATACTCAGATCGTCCCGCTCGGCGGCGCCGACTACCGGCAGGAGAAACTCGCCCGCATGCCGGTCTATGTGACGCCGCTCGGAGAGGAGGCCGATCGCCTCATGGACGAGGCCTGGGGTGCAGCGACGGGGGGCGTGCGCGAGGGTCCGGTCGAAATGGAGGTCAAGGGACGGCTCGTCGCCGTGCCGCGCGCGGCGTATGGCGCGGCGCGCTTTACTTTCGAGGAGCTTTGCCAGAAGCCGCATGGCGCGCGCGATTATCTCGCGATCATGGCGCGGTTCGATACCCTTTTCCTCGATCGCGTGCCGGTCATGGCCGACGCACACCGCAACGAGGTGAAGCGCTTCATCCTGCTGGTGGACGTGCTTTACGACCGCCACACGCGGCTTTTCGCCAGCGCCGCCGCGATGCCCGGCGCGCTTTATGCCGGGCGGCGGGGAACCGAGGCCTTCGAGTTCGAACGCACCGCTTCGCGCCTGACGGAAATGCAGAGCCGCGACTGGCTCGACGCATGGACGTCGGCGCATACCGAAAAGGCGTCGGCTTGACTTGCGTAACTTGACTGGCGCACGAAACGCAGGAAATTGGGCCAGCCGCCTTGAAGAATGGCAGAGATTTTGACGTTTACGTAAATCCTGATCGATCTAACCGTTTGAATCCATTGATCACGAAATTTTCGGTTGAGTTGTGGCTTCTCGGGAGCTATCTGCAACGCGAAAAGGACGGTTTCCCCCGCCCGACGCGATGCCGCCGCCGGCCTTTCAAATGCCGCAGGCATTGCGCATTATTCTTATTTCCCGGGAGGCGAGGAAAGCCTCCGGACCGGCAACACGCAACAAGGGAATCATCTCCATGGCACGCAACAAGATTGCCCTCATCGGGTCGGGCATGATCGGCGGCACGCTCGCGCACCTGATCGGCCTGAAAGAGCTCGGCGACGTGATATTGTTCGACATCGCCGAGGGCATCCCGCAGGGCAAGGGCCTCGACATTGCGGAATCCGCGCCGGTGGAGGGCTTCGACGCCCGGTTCGCGGGAACCAACGCCTATGCGGGGATCGAGGGCGCCGATGTCTGCATCGTCACCGCCGGCGTTCCGCGCAAGCCGGGCATGAGCCGTGACGATCTTCTCGGCATCAACCTGAAAGTGATGGAGCAGGTCGGGGCGGGGATCAGGAAATATGCGCCGAAGGCCTTCGTCGTCTGCATCACCAACCCGCTCGACGCCATGGTCTGGGCGCTGCAGAAATTCTCCGGCCTGCCGAAGACGCATGTGGTCGGCATGGCGGGCGTTCTCGATTCGGCGCGCTTTCGCCATTTCCTCGCCGAGGAATTCAAGGTGTCGGTGGAGGACGTGAGCGCGATGACGCTCGGCGGCCATGGCGACGACATGGTGCCGATGGTGCGCTATTCCACCGTTGCCGGCATTCCGCTGCCCGATCTGGTCAAGATGGGGTGGACGACGAAGGAAAAGCTCGACGCCATCGTCGAGCGCACGCGCAAGGGCGGCGGCGAGATCGTCGGCCTGCTCAAGACCGGTTCGGCCTATTACGCGCCGGCATCCTCGGCGATCGCCATGGCGGAGAGCTATCTAAAGGACAAGAAGCGGGTCCTGCCCTGCGCCGCGCATCTTTCCGGCCAGTACGGCGTCAAGGACATGTATGTCGGCGTCCCGGCCGTTATCGGCGCCGGCGGCATCGAGCGCGTCATCGAACTCGACTTCAACAGCGCCGAGCAGAAGATGTTCGACAAGTCCGTGGCGGCGGTAAAGACGCTTTGCGAGGCTTGCGTCGGCATCGCGCCTGCCCTCGGCAAGTAAGCGGGAAAGCGTCCGATGAATATCCACGAATACCAGGCCAAAGGGGTCCTGAAAGCTTTCGGGGCGCCAGTCGCAAGCGGCGTGCCCGTGTTCAAGGCCGAGGAAGCGGCGGCAGCGGCGAAGCAACTGCCTGGCCCGCTCTATGTCGTGAAAAGCCAGATCCATGCAGGCGGCCGCGGCAAGGGCAAGTTCCAGGGTCTTGCCGCCGACACCAAGGGCGGCGTGCGGCTGGCGAAGTCGGTCGACGAAGTGGCGGCAAACGCGAAGGAAATGCTCGGTCGCGTTCTCGTCACCAAGCAGACCGGCCCCGCGGGCAAGCAGGTCAACCGCCTCTATATCGAGGATGGCGCCGATATCGACCGCGAGCTTTACCTGTCGCTCCTGGTCGATCGTACCGTCGGCCGCGTCGCTTTCGTGGTCTCCACCGAAGGCGGCATGGATATCGAAACTGTAGCCGCTGAAACGCCCGACAGGATCGTCACCGTCGCGATCGATCCGGAAGCCGGCGTCACGGCTGCCGATGTGGCGAAGCTGAATGGCGCCCTCAGGCTTTCGGGCGATGCGGCGAAGGACGGCGAAAGCCTGTTCCCCACGCTCTACAAGGCCTTTGTCGAGAAGGACATGAGCCTGCTCGAGGTCAATCCGCTGATCGTCATGAAAAACGGCCGCCTGCGCGTCCTCGACGCCAAGGTCTCCTTCGACAACAACGCGCTTTTCCGTCATCCGGATATTGTCGAACTGCGTGACACGACCGAGGAAGACGCCAAGGAGATCGAGGCCTCGAAATACGACCTCGCCTATGTCGCGCTCGACGGCAATATCGGCTGCATGGTCAACGGCGCCGGCCTTGCCATGGCGACGATGGACATCATCAAGCTTTACGGCGCCGAGCCAGCCAACTTCCTCGATGTCGGCGGCGGCGCGAACAAGGAAAAGGTAACGGCGGCGTTCAAGATCATCACCGCCGACCCGAACGTGAAAGGCATCCTCGTCAACATCTTCGGCGGCATCATGCGCTGCGACATCATCGCCGAAGGCGTTGTGGCGGCGGTGAAGGAAGTCGGGCTGAAAGTGCCGCTGGTCGTCAGGCTGGAAGGCACGAATGTCGAACTCGGCAAGAAGATCATTCGGGAAAGCGGCCTCGACGTGGTGCCGGCCGACGATCTCGACGACGCGGCGCAGAAGATCGTGAAGGCGGTGAAGGGTTGAGATTTTACACATAATCGCACATATTATTCCTGTGTGATTATGTGGAGACAGTTATGAAGAACGTAACACTCGCCATCGACGAAAAGCTTCTGGAACGTGCCCGCGATCTCGCCGGACGACGTAAGACCACGCTCAATGCGATGGTTCGCGGCCTTCTGGAGTCGGAAGTCGAGCAGGAGGATCGGATTGCCTGGGCGAGAGCCGGAATGAAGCGCCTCATGAACGAGGCGCCTCTTGACCTAGGGTCTGACTACAAATGGAACCGGGACGAGATTTATGCCGAACGAGAGGATCGAATGCTTTCTCGACTCGAACGTCCTCCTCTACGCGGCTTCGGTGAGGGCAAATGATCCGCGTCGCCACGACATCGCACAGGAATTGGTGCTCGGTACGCTCTTCGGAGTGTCAGGTCAGACACTCGCCGAGTTTGCCAATGTTGCACGGCGCAAGTCGATCAACAACGATGCTATCATCGATTATTGGCTCAATTTCCTTGGGACGCTTCCGTTCCTACCAGTCGATCAAGCTTATGTTCGCGCAGGCCTCGATCTCGCTCGCCGCTATCAACTCAAATATTATGATGCCGCGCTCCTTGGCGCGGCGGCTCGTCTCGGCGCGCCGATCTTCTATACCGAAGACCTCAACCACAACCAGGTTTACGGCTCCGTCCAGGCCGTCAATCCATTCCTAGAACGCTGACCGAACAGGGGCGCTGACTGCATGTCCATTCTCGTCGACAAGAACACCAAGGTCCTCGTCCAAGGCCTGACCGGGAAGACCGGCACTTTCCACACCGAGCAGGCGCTCGCTTACCACGGCACCAAAATGGTTGGCGGCACGCATCCCAAGAAGGGCGGCGAGAAATGGACCGGCTCCGTCAATGGCCGGACGGTCGAACTGCCGATCTTCGCTTCGGTCGCCGAAGGCAAGGAGAAGACCGGTGCGACAGCTTCGGTCATCTACGTCCCGCCCGCAGGCGCCGCGGCCGCCATCGTCGAGGCGATCGAGGCCGAAATACCGCTCATCGTCTGCATCACCGAGGGCATTCCGGTGATGGACATGGTCAAGGTCAAGGCGAAACTCGAAAAGTCGAAATCGCGGCTGATCGGCCCGAACTGCCCCGGCGTCCTGACCCCGGACGAATGCAAGATCGGCATCATGCCTGGGAATATTTTCCGCAAGGGTTCCGTCGGCGTTGTTTCCCGCTCCGGAACGCTTACCTATGAAGCAGTCTTCCAGACCACCAATGAAGGCCTCGGCCAGACCACGGCGGTCGGCATCGGCGGCGATCCGGTAAAGGGAACGGAATTCATCGACATCCTCGAAATGTTCCTCGCAGACGAAGAAACGAAATCGATCATCATGATCGGCGAGATCGGCGGCTCCGCCGAGGAAGACGCCGCGCAATTCATCCGTGACGAGGCGAAGAAAGGCCACAGGAAACCGATGGCTGCCTTCATTGCCGGACGCACGGCACCGAAGGGCCGGACCATGGGCCATGCCGGCGCCGTCATCTCGGGCGGCAAGGGTGGCGCGGAAGACAAGATTAATGCGCTCGAAGCGGCGGGCATCCGTGTTTCGCCGTCGCCGGCGCAACTCGGCAAGACATTGGTGGAAGTGATCAAGGGGTAGGGCATTGGGTAGTCGTCAATAGGCAGTCGGGTCCCAATTCTTCCGATTGCCGATTGCCGAAGACCGATTGCCCCGAAGCAGGAGACGGAGCGGCGCTCCGCGAGACGATGCGACGACAAGATCAGGCCAACGACACGTTTTCCCTTACATCCTTTCTTTATGGCGGCAACGCCGCCTATATCGAGCAGTTGCAGGCCCGCTATGAGGCAGATCCCTCCTCGGTGAACCCGGAATGGAGGGAATTCTTCGATTCCCTCAAGGACGACGCCAGGGACGTGGCGAAGAACGCCGAAGGCGCTTCGTGGAAAAAGCCGGGCTGGCCGCTTGTCGCCAACGGCGAACTCGTGTCCGCGCTCGACGGTAATTGGGCCCTGGTCGAGAAGCATCTCGAGCGCAAGATCAGGGACAATACTGTACCAAAGGGGGTAGCCCAGAACGGCGCGGCCGCGGACGGGACGCAACCCAGCGAAATCGAAATCCACCAGCAGACGCGCGATTCGGTCCGTGCCATCATGATGATCCGCGCCTATCGCATGCGCGGCCATCTGCACGCCAATCTCGATCCGCTCGGCATCGCCAAGCCGCTTGAAGACTACAACGAATTGTCGCCGGA
>SCRB01000934.1 GCA_004299545.1 Rhizobiaceae bacterium | reverse complement strand
TTCGGTTTTCTCGGCACCTATGGCTCGAGGCTCGATGCGTTCAGTCATTTCCGCACCTATTTTTCGTTGGCTCTCGCGGTGCTTGCCGTCGCCGCCCTCATCTTCAGGGCGTGGCTGGTGGGCGTCGCCGCACTTCTTCTCGCGGCGGCGGCGTTCGCAACCACCATCGCGGCGCTCAACCTCCCTTTTTCGGGACCGCCGCGACTGAAGCTGGTGGCTGCGAGCGAAACAGAACCAGTCTATCGGCTCCTGCAAATCAATCTGCGCTTCGACAACCCGACGCCGGAAAAGCTTCTCTCCCTCATCGGTCGCGTCCAGCCGGACGTGGTGACAATGGACGAAGTCTCGCCAATGTGGGCGGAGAAACTGAAGCTCATCAAGGCCGCCTATCCGAACCAGGTGATCTGCCCGACGCGTATAGAGATCGGAGGCGCGGCGATCATATCGCGCCGCCCGTTCGCCACCGCCAATTCATGGTCGTGCGACGATCGCGGCGCTTTCGCCACCGCGCGCGTCGATTTCGGCGGCAGGGTCGCGGAAATCGCCGACATCCATCTCGGCTGGCCGTGGCCCGGCGACCAGCGCTGGCAGCTCAAGCGGCTGGGCGGCGTGCTCAAGGGGCTGGACGATACGACGCTTCTTTCGGGCGATTTCAACGCGGTACGCTGGAGCGCCACGGTCTACAAGGCCGCCCGCGACGGCCGTTTCAAGCTGGTGCCGCCAGCCGGCGCGACATGGTTCTACCGCAGGCTGCCGGTCTGGCTCAGGCCCTATCTCGGCATCACGATCGACCACATCATGGCGAAAGGCGACCTCGTCATCCATTCGACGCGCATCTTGCCGGATGTCGGGTCCGACCACGCGCCGGTGCTGGTCGAATTCTCTTTCACGCCAAGGCCAAAGGCGCCGCAGGAACCGGTGCAAACGGTATCACCCGGCACAATCGGCATCGGATAGCCAGCCCGCTCCCCACGCTTATTGGCGGTCTCCATCGATAAGGGCCATCACCAGTCTCTCGATATGGCCCCCCTTGCGGTGTTCTTTCCTGTCGAAGGCGTTCTGCCTGGCATCGTAGTCAGCATAAATGCCGCGGATCGTGCGCTTGAGCAGAGCGCGCATCCCGCGGCAGTGCGGATCGTCCTGCGTCACCGTCCGGAGGATCGTGCGCTCGGAGACGTTGGCGAGATCGCGGGCGATGCGGACATGGGTGTTCTCATGCCGATGAACGCCAGCCATGAAGCGCATCCACCGGCGGGCAAGCGATGGCGACGGTTTGTCGGCCAACTTCGGGAAGATCTGCGTGATATCGAGTTTGACGCGCGTCGCCTTTACACGGCAGACACCACCCGAAGCAGCGTAATCGGCACCGTATTGCAGCGAATAGACCGTCTGGGCGATGGCGCGGCTCATGAAACCCTGCTTCGGTCCGATCCGGTCCATCTCCTCGACGAGTTGCAGTCCGGTCGCTCCCCTGACCGGATAATAACGCATGGACAGCGTCACCTGCGGCCGGGCTGCCGCTTCATGCGGATGCCAACAGAAAAGCACTGCCGAAGATAGAAAAATTACGACGAGAGGATGCCACCGCATGTGCCGGAACGCGCCTGAAGCCTGATCGGCTCCAGCTTGCATATCGCAGCCCGGACGAAAAGCGCCGGCACGCAACATCAGGCAAAAATTATGATGCCGCGCCGCTATATTGCCGAAAGCCACAAGATTTTCTCCAGCGGATCGTACCCGACGGCGGCGAGACGGGCCGCCTATCCTCACATGTTCGGATAGACCGGCCCCTCGCCGCCTTGCGGCGGCACCCAGTTGATGTTCTGGTTCGGGTCCTTGATGTCGCAGGTCTTGCAGTGGACGCAGTTCTGCGCGTTGATCACATAGCGCGCGTTTGCGTCCTTGCCCGGACCACCTGTCAGCGAATTGCCCTCGGCATCGACCCATTCATAGACGCCAGCCGGGCAATAGCGCGCGGAAGGCCCTGAAAAGACGCCATATTCCGAGCGCTTCTGCAATTCCGGGTCCTTCACCTGCAAATGCACCGGCTCGTTTTCCTCATGGTTGGTGTTGGAGAGGAAAACCGACGAGAGGCGGTCGAAAGTGAGAACGCCGTCCGGCTTCGGATAGTTGATGGGACTGTGCCTGTCGGCCGGTTCGAGCGCGGCGTAGTCCGGCTTGCCGTGCTTCAGCGTGCCGAAAAACGAAAAGCCGAACAGCGTGTTCATCCACATGTCGAAGCCGCCGAGCACCACGCCGAGAGCCGTGCCGTAGCGCGACCAGAGCGGCTTGACGTTGCGCACCTTCTTCAGGTCCTTGCCGATGGCGGAGGCGCGCCAGGCGTCCTCATAGGAGGAAAGCTCGTCATGCGCCCTGCCCTCGGCGAGCGCGCTTGCGATATGCTCCGCCGCCAGCATGCCGGACAGCATCGCATTGTGCGACCCCTTGATGCGCGGTACGTTGACGAAGCCGGCCGAGCATCCGGCGAGCACGCCGCCGGGGAAAGACAATTTCGGCACCGACTGCCAGCCGCCCTCGGTGATGGCGCGTGCGCCATACGAAATGCGCTTGGCGCCCTCGAAAGTGCCGCGGATCGCAGGGTGCGTCTTGAAGCGCTGGAATTCCTCAAAGGGCGACAGATAAGGGTTCTTGTAGTTCAGGTGGACGACGAAGCCGACGACCACCTGATTGTCTTCCATATGGTAGAGGAAGGAGCCACCGCCGGTCCTGCCGTCGAGCGGCCAGCCGAACGAATGCTGCACCAGCCCCGGCTTATGGTTTTCCGGCTTGACCTGCCAGAGTTCCTTCAACCCGATGCCGTACTTGCCTGGCTCGCGGCCCTCCTCCAGGCCGTAGCGCGCGATCAGCATTTTCGCGAGAGAGCCGCGCGCGCCCTCGCCGATGACGACATATTTGCCCATCAGTGCCATGCCGGGCTGATAGTTCGGCCCATGAGTGCCGTCGCGTTCGACGCCCATATCGCCGGTGATGACGCCGGTGACGGCGCCCTTGTCGTCATAGGTCAGATCGACGCCGGCGAAGCCCGGGTAGATCTCCACGCCGAGCGCCTCGGCGTGCGTGGCAAGCCAACGGCAGACATTGCCGAGCGAGACGATGTAATTGCCGTGATTGTTCATCAGCGGCGGCATCATGAAATTCGGCAGCCGGATCGAGCCGCCGGGGCCGAGCAGAAGGAAACGGTCGTCCGTCACCGGGGTCTTGAAGGGATGGCCCTCCTCCTCGCGCCAGCCCGGCAGCAGACGGTCAATGCCGACCGGATCGATGACCGCGCCGGAGAGGATATGGGCGCCGACCTCCGCACCCTTCTCCAGCACCACGACGGAAAGCTCCGGATTGATCTGCTTCAGGCGGATTGCCGCGGCGAGTCCCGCCGGCCCCGCGCCGACGATGACCACGTCGAATTCCATGCTTTCCCGCTCGACTTCGCTCATCAATCTCTCCGCTGCCATCCCATCGTTGGTATCTTCGAATGTCCGGCCCTGGAGCGGAAGTGAGGCGGGGATAATTGATCCCAACGCGCCGTTCGGGCGAAACCTATAGCTTCCTGACGGCCACAATAAGCCCTGCAGGAGACGATCTGTCCGCCTCTGCCAGTTGCGAGAGTAGACCCAGGTCTGGTCCCGAAATCGCGAAAAAGGCCTTTGCGATGGTCCCAAACCGTGCCATCCGCCCGCGTGAACGGCACGGGCGTTTCTGACGAACCCTACGAACTGGCGCGCGGTCGCCACAACGCTGGTCCGTAGGCAATCGCAAATCCCCAGAAGCCCGCTATCCACAAACCTGCCGCCAGGGAGAGGAGCGTTACGCTCCACATGGGTACAAAAGCCGCACCGATGCGAACCGCGGCAGCGATGATCACGGCGGAATAAAGAGCTTGAGTCCGTCGGTTGGCTGAAAGCGGTTGTCCGGTATGTCCGAGGCTTACCCTGGTCATGACTGCCAGCGTCATCGTGCCGATCGCTCCAACGGTCCACGCATGAACACTGCCGCTAATGGGAATGATCTCAGGAAACAAAATGGCGCCGGCGACGAGCAGGAAGCCAATCGGCACGAATATATAGCCGACATGCAGGATAAGGACGAGTTTGTCCCGCTGTTCCCCGTCAGCACCTATGGCCCAGATTTGAGGTTGTGATTTAAGGAGGATTTGGGTCTCGTCGTAGTGACGAAGGAACGAAGATGAGACCCAAATCCTCCAATGCAAAGAAGCCT
>SCRB01000933.1 GCA_004299545.1 Rhizobiaceae bacterium | reverse complement strand
ACAAAGCATAGCGAAAGCCGCCGAGCGGGAACACATCGCTGCGTCCGCTGTCAGCAAGCGCATATCGGACCTCGAGGAAGCGCTGGGCGCTCCGCTGCTTCATCGCAACAACAAGGGGATCGATCCGACGCCGGCCGGGCGTGCGCTTCTCCAGCATGCGCGGACCGTCATCCGCGATCTTGCCCAGCTTGAGAGTGAACTCGTCGATTACTCCAAAGGGACACGCGGGCATGTCCGCATCTTTGCGAACGAATCGACGATCTTCAGCTACCTGCCAGAGGAGTTGCGCGGCTTTCTGGCCGAGCACCCCATGGTCCGGATCGAATTCGAGGCGGAAGTCAGCCCGACGATCGTGCAATCCGTCGCCGAAAATGCGGCGGATATCGGGATTTTCGCGGGAGACATTCCGACTGGCGACCTGCAGGTGTTTCCCTATCACAAGGACAAGCTGGTGGTGGTGGTGCCGAAGTGCCACCCGCTGACCGCGATGGAACGCGTCCGCTTTGCGGATCTTCTCGGCTATGAACTGATCGATCAGGAGAAACGGAGTTCAATCGAAACGCTCCTGCTCCGTGCCGCCGCGGCAGAGGGGCGGTCGCTCAGGACACGCATTCGCGTCGGCAGCTTCGACGCCACGTGCCGGATGATACAGGCCGATCTCGGCATCGGGATAATGCCGGAGCGGTTTGCCGCCAACATGGCGACGGTGATGAACATCGCCTTCAGACCGCTTGCCGAGCCGTGGGCGATACGCCAGCATTGGCTGGCGGTCCGCGACCTCACCTCCCTTCCCGTCGCAGCCCGGCTTCTCGTCGAGCACCTGATCCAGGTCGGCGACTAATCCCCACGATCCGTCATCGCGACGGACGATGGCCGCCTTCCCAAATACGATTACCGGCTCCTCCGGTCAGATGGTAGCGTCCCGCGTCGTCATCAATGCCGGGGGGAGAAGCGCCAGTGGGGCATTCGCGGCCACGTACGCTGACCGAGAAGATCTGGGACAGCCATAAGGTCCTGGAACGCGACGACGGCCAGACGCTCCTCTACATCGACCGGCATTTCATGGGCGACGATCTCCTGCCCGACGTCTTCGACGCCGTGCGCGACAAGGGGCTTCGATTCCGCCGCCCCGACCGGACCTTCGCTACTCAGGATCATTACGTGCCGACGACGAGCCGCGACATCGGCTCCGTCGATGATCCGGAGCGCCGGGCCATGCTGGAAGCGGTCGCGCGGAATGCCGCCGCGGCGGGAATCACCTTCTTCGGAATGGACGATCCCCGCCAGGGAATCGTCCATGTGGTCGGACCGGAACAAGGCCTCAGCCTGCCCGGGATGACCATCGTATGCGGGGACAGCCATACCGCGACCCATGGCGCGCTGGGCGCGCTGGCCCTCGGCATAGGGTCGTCCGAGGTCAGCCATGTCCTCGCGACCCAGACGCTCTGGCAGGTGAAGCCGAAAACGATGCGCATTCGCGTCGAAGGAAGGCTGCCGCATGGCGTTTCGGCAAAGGACATCATCCTCTCGATTATCGGCAAGATCGGCGTTTCCGGCGCCACGGGGCACGTCGTCGAATATGCCGGCAGCGCGGTTCGAGCGCTTTCGGTCGAGGCAAGGATGACCTTGTGCAACATGTCGGTCGAAGCGGGCGCGCGTGCGGGATTGATCGCGCCCGACGAGGCCACGTTCGACTATCTCCAGGGGCGGCCCTATGCGCCGAAGGACGATGCGTGGCAAAACGCTCTCCGATCCTGGCGCGATCTGGCGAGCGATCCGGACGCGATCTTCGATCGTGAGGTGACGCTTGACGCGACGGACCTTGCGCCGATGGTGACGTGGGGCATCACGCCCGCCGATGCTGGCCCGATAGGCGGACGGGTGCCGGATCCGGCAAAGGCTGCGAACGCGGAATCACAGGAGCGCGCCGCCAAGGCGCTCGCCTATATGGGGCTTGCTCCCGGAACGCCTTTCGAGGCGATCGCAGTCGACCGCGTCTTCATCGGCTCATGCACCAACAGTCGGTTGGAGGACCTTCGCGCGGCAGCGGCAATCGTCGACGGCCGCCAGAGCGTCGTGCCCGCGATCGTCGTGCCGGGATCCGGACTCGTGAAACGCCAGGCCGAGGCCGAGGGCCTCGACCTGATTTTCCGGAAGGCCGGATTCGAGTGGCGTGAGCCGGGCTGTTCGATGTGCATCGCGGTCAACGGCGATTATGTCGAACCGGGGCAGCGCTGCGCCTCGACATCGAACCGCAACTTCGTCGGGCGCCAGGGCCGCGGCGCCAGAACCCACCTGATGAGCCCCGCGATGGCTGCGGCCGCGGCCGTGACCGGCCGATTGACCGACGTGCGCAAGCTCCTGGGGGGCCGTTAGCATGGAAGCCTTCCGGCCCTTCACTTCGGTAGCGGCGGCGATGCCCGCGCCGGACATCGACACCGACCAGATTTTTCCTGCCCGTTTCCTCAAGAAGACGCGCAAGCAGGGGCTGGGCCAGTTCCTGTTCAACGACCTTCGTTATGATGAGGATGGAAGCGAACGGGCCGGGTTTGTGCTCAACCAGCCGCGATACCGTCAGGCGCGCATTCTGGTCGCGGAGCGCAATTTCGGCTGCGGCTCCTCGCGCGAGCAAGCGGTCTATACGCTGTTCGATTTCGGCATCAGATCGGTGATCGCTCCGAGCTTCGGCGACATATTCTTCAACAATTGCTTCAAGAACGGCCTTCTGCCGATCCCGCTCGCGCCGGCTGTCGTCGCGACCCTGCTCGCCCTCATCCGGAACATGCCCGGCATCGAATTCCGAATCGACCTGGAAGGCCAGAATGTTTCCGCTCCCGACGGCCCTCGCTATCGGTTCGAAATCGATCCCTTGCGCAAGCAGTCTCTCCTGCAGGGCATGGACGAGATCGATTTCACACTGGGTTATTCCGGCTCTATCGACCGCTTCGAGCGCGAGCAGGAAGCAGGAATGGACTGGCCCCGATGATCTGCCCATGACGATCGACACCATTCAAGCGCGGGCTCAAACGCCAGGCAGGGCGCCGGCCGCTGCCCCGGCACCGGACGTGGCCGGGCCGCTCGTCCGGTTCCTGGGTGTTCAAAAGACATATGACGGCGACCATCTCGCCGTGGACAATCTCAACCTGTCTATCTCGTCTGGTGAATTCATAACGCTCCTCGGTCCGTCGGGATCGGGCAAGACGACGACCCTCATGATGCTCGCCGGCTTCGAAGCGCCGACCGTGGGAGAGATTTTCGTGGCTGGACGTTCCGTCACGAGCATCCCCCCGTACCGGCGCAATATCGGAATGGTTTTCCAGAACTACGCGCTCTTTCCCCATATGACCGTGGAGGAGAACATCGCCTTTCCGCTTTCGGTCCGCCGCGTTCCGAAGGCCGAAATCGGGCAGCGGGTGAAGCGCGCCCTGGAACTCGTTCATCTCGACGGATACGGCTATCGGCGCCCGGCGCAGCTTTCCGGGGGCCAACAGCAGCGAATCGCATTCGCACGCGCGCTCGTCTTCGAGCCGGACCTCGTCCTGATGGACGAACCGCTCGGCGCATTGGACCGCCAGCTTCGGGAACACATGCAGTTCGAAATCAAGCGCCTTCACGAAGAGCTTGGCCTGACCGTCGTCTACGTCACCCATGACCAGTCCGAAGCCCTCACGATGTCCAACC
>SCRB01000092.1 GCA_004299545.1 Rhizobiaceae bacterium | reverse complement strand
GCAGGCGCGTTCGGCAGACGGCGAGCGCCTTAAATTCTACAAGCCGGATCTGGTCGCCTGGCGGGAGGCGTTTGCGGAAAAGGCACGCGAGAACGGCATTGCGATGGTCGCGACGCGACGCATGGACCATGCGATGACGCGGCCGTTCACGAAGGAACATGCCGGCGCCTATAACAGGGCGCAACGCGATCCACGATATCGGGTCAGCGCCAAAACGGTCGAGCGGGTCGAGGCCAAGCGGCAGCGCCGGATCGACGGACAGTCGCTTGTCGCGAACGGCGATGTAATTGCCACAGCATGGCAAACGACCGCCACGGCGATGCGGGCCGTCGGCGTCACGGGGCTGGCGCTTACGGCGGCCGAGGCAATCGGCAAGAACCTTCTGCGGTACCGCGATGACCAGGCGGGAAGGGGGGCTTCCGAACTTCCCGCAGGTCGTGAGACGGGCGAACAGGGCCAAAAATCTTTCCTGTCCCATCCTGGTATGAGAGAATTGAATGCACTGATAGGAGATCTCGATATGGCGCAGACACCGTTGGAGATGCGGCAGAAAATGGACCGCGTGAACAAGGCGCTCGACGGCATGAGCGAGACGCTGCCGGAGACGGAACGGGGCCGGTTCGAGCAATATCGCGAGGATGTAAACGACAAGATGCACGACCGGCTTGCGCGCCTGCAGTTCGAGGCTGAGCGGCAGCGGAAAGCGGGAGCGACCGGCGGTGGCGAACCCACTCCCGAACGCGAAGCGCGCGGACGCGATCTTCCGACGCGGGAAGATGCCCGCGAACCAGAGATGCCACGCCGGGAAGCCGATGCCGCGAGAAGCCGCCAGCAGCAGGACCGGAACAAGGAAAAGGTTCGGCAGGCCGAGGAACAGGATCGCCGCACCCAGCGATCCAACGAGAACGACTACGAACGTTAATGGGATCGGGAGTCTAGGCCGGACTTCCGCTGTTAGTGTCGGAAGCCCGCGTTGGCTCCACTTCCGAGGGACTGCCAGCCTCGCAAGGCGCGCATAGATAAACGTACGGCTTGCCAGGATCGAGGACAAGGACCGTCGACGGTTTGCCGCATCGGCCGCACACCAACTGCGATCGTCTATTCGACGCTTGCGGATCGTGATGAACAGGCGTCATTGCTTCCCCCCGGAATGCCCTTCAAATCGCTCTTTCCATCCCGACGCCTCTATTCGTCTACGACATCGGGCAAGGTTTCCGCGACGACGTTCATGCCGTTGTCGAAGGCTGCAGGATCCTGCGATTTCGAACGAAAGGATTCACCCTGGCTCAACAAGGCGGCAATAAGCGCCTCCTTTTGCGGTGAAACGCGACTGGTTGCGGCCTTGGCAGCGAGCGCACCGAAATCGACGGTCTTTGCCACCGGAGCGGCGCTCAAGGCTTCCCGCTGTGGCAAGGATTGAGAAACGGCTTCGGCGTTCCTGCTCACCTTGGTCTGCCGCCGGATCGGCAGCGGAGGTGCCCGGCCGGCTTTCGCGGCGAATGTCGCGCCCCGAACCAGTCGGGATTGCGCGATACCCGAACGGAAGGGGCGGGTGGGCGCAACGACGATCGTATTGGCAGGGTAGGGCGTCGTGCCGTCAGCGGGCATTGCCGGCATTTCGCCACCGGTCGCGTTCTTCGGCAGTGGCCCGAAAGCCCTTTCCCTGAGCTTGTCATCAGCGAAATAGAAATTGCGTGTTCCGAGGATCGGCAGCTCACCGCGCGGCAGGATGATGACCTTGCTCTTGTCCAGCGTGCGGACTTCGTCGGGGCGCATGAGCCGACGCTGGACTTCCTTGCGGTGGACGGAACGCGTGTAATAGGTGTCGAACAGCGTGGCCTTGGTGTGGGTCACGTCTTTTTGTTGGTCGGAGGTTTCTCCGATCTGGTCGGACACATAGCGCAGGTCACCGACGTCCTGAGCACCAAAGAATACCTGCGCGCGAGCGGCGTTGATGAGGTTCTGACTACCTTCCTCGCGATAGAGTTCGTC
>SCRB01000091.1 GCA_004299545.1 Rhizobiaceae bacterium | reverse complement strand
CAGGCCCGCGGCTAACGCCACGAGCCACTGGGTATGTCAGGCGGCGTCGCTTTGTCTGCGCGGCAACACCCAGTTGGGCCGCGCAAAATGGCAGGTATATCCATTCGGGATACGCTCGAGATAATCCTGGTGTTCCGGCTCCGCCTCCCAGAAATCACCGACTGGCTCCACTTCGGTGACGACCTTGCCGGGCCATATGACGACCTTGCCGGGCCATAGGCCGGAAGCATTCACATCCGCGATCGTGTCGAGAGCGACGGCCTTCTGCTCATCGCTGGTGAAGTAGATCGCCGAGCGGTAGCTGGTGCCCAGGTCGTTCCCCTGACGGTTCCGCGTTGTCGGATCATGGATCTGGAAGAAGAACTCGAGCAGCCGGCGATAGCTGGTCTTCGTAGGATCGAAAATGATCTCGATCGCCTCGGCATGGCTGCCATGGTTGCGATAGGTCGCATTCGGCACATCGCCGCCCGTGTAGCCAACACGGGTGGAGACCACGCCGGGCAGCTTGCGGATCAGGTCCTGCATGCCCCAGAAGCAGCCTCCGGCCAGAACAGCGCGTTCGCTCGTCATCAGATGTCCTCCACCTGGTTGAGATAGTCTCTGTAGCCCTGGCTTTCCATCTCGTCACGCGGCACAAAGCGCAGCGAAGCCGAATTGATGCAGTAGCGCAGGCCGCCGCGATCGATCGGTCCGTCATTGAAAACGTGACCAAGATGGCTGTCGCCATGCGTCGAACGCACTTCGGTCCGGATCATACCGTGACTGTGGTCGCTGAGTTCATTCACGTTCGCCGGCTCGATCGGCTTGGTGAAGCTCGGCCATCCGCAGCCGGACTCGAATTTGTCCGAAGACGCGAAAAGCGGCTCGCCCGAGACGATATCGACATAGATGCCGGGCTCCTTGTTATGGAGAAGCGCGCCGGTTCCCGGGCGCTCCGTCGCGCTCTGTTGCGTCACCCGATATTCCTCCGGCGACAGCCTTGCGATCGCGGCTTCCGTTTTCCTGTATGCTGCCATGAAATCCTCCTTGGAATTCCTGCCGTTGAAGATGGATATCCGATCCGAAGCTGTCCAATACGCCGCGACTATAGATTCGATGTGCCGCGGGCATGCCTGCGGAATTCACGACCATTGATACCGCTCGATCAGCACCCGGAACTGCCGCAGCACCGCCGCTGTTCCCGAACCAGAAATCGACTGGAATGCGACCGTTCGCGATAGGTCCAGCGTGTCGACCGGGCGCAAGGCGAGGCCACCCACGATGGCCGATCGCTCGGGCAGCATGCAAACGCCGGCGCCCTCCGCCACGGCCTGTTGGATCAGATCTTCCCGTTCGGACCGCAGTCTTGGGATCATAATGATCGCGCGTTCGCACAGGTGGTTTTGCACCCGCGAGCGGAACTCGCACTGAAGCCGGTCGAGATAGGGCTGTTCCGACAGATCGGCCAGCGAAACCGAAGCCTGGTTTGCCAGGCTGTGTCCTTGCGCCATCGCCAGTAGCAGCCGCTCACTGAGCATTTCGACGGTGGCGATCTTGTTGTTTCCGGCAACCGGGTCCGTGCAGAAGCAGCCGTCGATCTGGCCGTTGAGCAGGCGTTCCAATCCTTCATCGCGGGTGATCGGCCTCAGAACCAGTTCCAGCATCGGCATCTGTCGCAGGGCGTGCGCAACGAAGCCGGTAATCAGTCCCGGTGCGATGGTGTTGACGATGCCCAGTGTCAAAGTCTCCCGGCGGCCGCGAACCCGATTGAGGGATATCGCCCGAACCCGCTGCTCACTGTCCGCGATCGCGGCGAATTCGGATCGAATATCACGGCCAAGCGCCGTCAGCCGGCTGTCCTTGCCGTCGCGGTAGACCAGCGTTCCGCCCAACTCCTGTTCGAGCCGCTGGATCGCGCGGGTGAGCGTGGGCTGGGACACGCCGCTTCGCATGGCTGCCTCAGTGAAGTTGAGGGTATCCGCCAGGTTCAGAAAATATCTGATCTGGTTGAGTTCCATTATCCTTTCCCTCCGCCTTTCCCGCAGCGCTTCCAGGCCGGGCAGGCTTACAAATGCTGCAATTACCGGCCCGCATGAAAACTATACATGCCGGCTATTGGCAATTTTTGTCCGGCGCTGCGACGATCGAGGCCGGCAAAAACGCCGCCCGATAGCGAGGCATGAGACGTCGAACAGCCTGTTCATACAAGCAGCATTTCCACGAACAAACGGCAGAGGAGACAATCCCGATGAAAGCAATCGTTGTAACGGACCAGAACGCAGGAACGGCTGGAATGGAGCTGGTGGATCGGCCCGAGCCGCAGGCCGCGATCAACGACGTCGTCGTTCAGATCCATGCGGCAGGATTCGTCAACACCGAACTGGAATGGCCGTCGACCTGGGCCGACCGCGCCTTCCGCGACCGGACGCCGTCGATCCTCGGTCATGAACTGGCCGGTGTGGTCACCGCGCTCGGCTATGGGACAACCGGGCTGTCGGTAGGGCAGCGGGTGTTCGGCCTGTCGGATTGGCATCGCGACGGCACGCTCGCCGATTATGTCGCCATGGAGGCACGCAACCTCGCGCCGTTGCCCGGCGATGTCGATTTCGCGGCGGGCGCGAGCTTGCCGATCTCGGGTCTGACCGCGTGGCAGGGCCTGTTCCAGCATGGCCGCCTTCAGTCGGGGCAGAGCGTGCTCGCTCACGGCGCGGCCGGTGCCGTCGGTTCGATGGTGACGCAGCTCGCACGAGAGGCCGGCGCCTATGTCATCGGCACCGGACGCTCAGCCGACCGTCAGAAGGCGCTCGACTTCGGCGCGAATGAATTCATCGACCTCGGGAACGATACGCTGGAAGACGTTGGCGGCGTCGATCTGGTGTTCGACGTCATCGGCGGCGACATCCAGAAGCGGTCGGCAGCCCTGATCCGCGCGGGCGGTGCGCTTGTAACGGTCGTCGCGCCAACGGATGTTCGACCCGCCGACGGCCTGACGATCGACTTCGTCGTCGAGGCCGATCGCGCGCAGCTTGCTGAGATCGTTCAACGGGTGCGGGACGGACGGCTGCGGACGAATATCGGCAAGGTCTCGGCCCTCGACGATGCCGTCGCCACCTTCAACTCGACAGGGCGGCGGGCGGGCAAGACCGTTATTCGCATTCGTCCGTGAGGACTCGGGGAGGATGAGGGTATCCGCGGTCTCGCATCTACAACGTATCTGCTTGTCGGATTGGTCCCGCGATCATCCCGGCCCGCCGGGAGCGTCTTTCGTCTGCCAGAACGGCAATTCCCCACGATCAGACACCAAAACCGGACAGGCTGGTTTCGGCCCCAAACGCGACGTTATATCCTTACCGCGGGAGAATGTGCCGGCACCGCATTCAATCGTCTACGCGATTTCATGAACTTTCACATGCGGCACAACTTGCGTGGCAATATCGCATAGATGTCGATGATGGGTGAGGTAAACGACCTGTCCGACCCAAGCCATCTGCCCGAATAGCCGAAACACTTCTTCCGAGCGCGGCTCATCGAACGTCTCCATGATGTCATCTGCGATGAACGGCACCGACGGTCGAGCCGTCGCGAATTCCTCGTATCCGGCAAGACGCAGTGCCAGATACAGTTGAAACTGCGTTCCCTTCGACATCTCGACAGCTAGCTTGGAGCCACCGTGCCGTGACAGACCGATCAGCGCCTCACGATCCTTTTCGGGCCGCGTCGCAAGGCCGGTATATTCATCGCGGGTGATCAGCCGGAATGCTTCGGATGCCCGGTTCATCATGGCGCTGCGGTGTTTGTCGCGATAGGCGCGAATGCTGTGTTCGGTGACCAGACTGCCACTTCTGAGACGAAGGTAGCGCAGGGCCAGATCTTCGATTTCGAGAAGCAATGTGTGCCGGCTGGCTTCGAGGCGCGCAGCTGCATCATCGCCACCAATGGCGGTCAGGCGGTCCGTTGCTCTCGCCTTGTCGGCGAACAGCTCCTTCACGCGGCCGTCGAGATCTTGAAGACGTGTTGCGAGCTCGGCCTGTTCGCGCTGCAGCTCGGCCAAATCGACATCGACAAGGCTGGCTGTGGCGGCCGCCAGCGATGGCGCCTGCATCTCGGCAACGATTTGCCGTTCAAGCTTGTTTTGCTGTTCGACGAGGTCATTCTTCTCCCGGCAGAGATCGAACCTTTGCCGGACATCGACAAGCGCATCGACCTGGAAGAAATCGGTCATTTCCTTCTTGTGAGCGGCATGGACCGCAATCTCGCCGTCCAGTAGTTCGCGCTCCGCCGCAAGGTCGGCAAGGGCCTTGTCTCGTTCCTGCCGCTTCGCTTCCACCTGCCTGGCCTGCTCATGTCGTTGGATCAGAGCCTTGGCCGCTTCCAGCGGATTGCTGTCGTCAAACGTGCCGCTCAGAGCGTCATACAGATGCGCGACTGTTTCGAGAAAGGCCTCGCGGTCGGCTTCCATGGAGCCGATGCGATGGCGCAGATCATCCTGCTGTCGCAGAGCTTCGGGAAGTCCAGTGATCGCGTCGAGAAGTTCCCGCACAGCGCCAACACTGCCCTTCCGATCTGCAAACCAGGTGCTTGCGAGGGCAGTCTCCCAGCCGTTCTGCCACTTCTCGGACGCAGTAACGGCTTCGTCGAGAGCGGCATTTCGTTGAGCCGCGGCTGCCTCAAGATCGCCGAGGCGTTTGTCGAACTCCACTCGTTTCGTCTGCGCCGCAGCATGGTCGGAGAGGACGTTATCCGCAGCTCGCATCAGGGCAGCCAGATCCAGATCATCGACACTGATTCCGACATCGGTCAGGGTCGCCGCGAGCGACTGCTGCTCCGTTGCAATCGCTGCCTGAGCTTCTTCGACGTCCCTCCTGGCACGGCGCAGATCGTCCCATGCTATCAGGGCCGAAGCGCGGGTGCCAACCCGTTGGCTGATCCTTGTCAGCCATGACCCCACGGGCGCAGTGTCAGAAAGTTCTATCTCGATAGGCGTTTCCGATCTGATCTCGCGGCGCAATGCCTGCAGTTCTTCGTTGATTTCCTTCAGCAATTGACGCTGGCGATCGACGCTCGCTCTGGTCGCCGCCAGACCTGCTGTCAGGGAGCGAAGCTCTTCGAGCTCCCTGACGCTGTTCAGACGCGCGGCGGCGGAGGCATCCGTTTTTCGCATCAGTATCTCGAAACAACCCGCCGTTTCCCGATCGAGGACCGACATATGCCGTGACCAGGCCTCATCACGTTTGAGGAGGGCCGCCTTCGCTTCCTCATCATCCATGATGTCGACCGTATCACGGAGGGCGCTCAGCCTTGCTGCATCTTCCTCCTGTTTCGTCGAGAACTCCCGTTCACGCTCGATGATCTGCGTGCGGCGCTTCTCTATTTCATTGAACGCGGCTTTCCAGATTTCGACGCGATTGGCGGAAGGTGGCGATAGGTGCCGTAGAGCGTCACCGTCACCGATCCACGGATGAAGCCCGACGACGGCATCCTCAAAATCTTGGTGTTTGGCGGGGACAGCTCGGTCAGCAAGGCGCAACTCAGCGACGAGATTGCCGTCATGCAACCGGCTCAGAGTGGATTGAAGCTGTGCGATCTTGCCGGCATCGATCTGGGCGGCTTGGCCATCGAGCATCTTACGGGCACGTTGTCCTGCCTCCAGCGCTTGCCGGGCGGCGTCATGTTCCTTTTCGGCGGACTGCCGGGCGACATCAACGCCGGACTTTTCGCTGATCAGATCACGCAGCGTTCCGATCGTCGCGGCCGATATGAGCAGGGACCTTGGATCTTCGACCTTTACCTGGCCCAGGGTGGTGAGGATAAGATCGACCTCGCGGTTCGATTCTGACAGAGCTTCCCGTCTTTTCGGCAGATCCTCTTGCGCGGTGGCATACCGGGCATCGGCATCGGCAAGCCTTTCGAGGCGATCCGACATATCGAGCAAGCGGTTCTCGACCACGAGACTTTCGAGTTCCTCCCGTATTTTTGCCTCGCGCTCCCCGATGCCCGCCATCTGGGTTTGAAGCCGTGTCTCTTCGACAATGAGGTCGGGCAGCGCGGATGCCCACTCTGCCGGGGGCTGCGGGAGGTCCCTGAATTCTACGAGTTCCTCCTGCCTCCGCCGATACTCGGCCGTCAGAGGGTGGGCACGCAGGATACGTGCGATCTCATCCTGCCGTGCTTTTGCCGCGCCGATCTCCTTCATGACGGCATCATAGGCCGCTTCAGCCTGTTCGAGCGCCGTCGTCAGCGTTCGGTAGGCCGAGGCCTGAACGTCGATCTCCTCGCGCTGCGATTTAAGGTCTGCTATCTGGCGCTTGAGCCCGGCGATTTTCGTTGAGCTTGCCCGCTTGCGAAAAATGCCATCGGCTTCAGCATTTGCGGCTTCGAGTATGGAACTGATGCCGGCGAGACCAGCGCTTGCGGAAAACAGCAATTCCCCCAGATCGCCCTTGCTTTCCAGAATGGCGTTCCCGCCATCTTCCAGCGTCTGATCGTCGAGCGAGAACATCATGTGATAGGCATCGCGTGTCAGCCCGGCGAGCGGGATGCCGAGGATCGCCTCGTTGACGGGTTGGCCATTCTCGTTCAGCAGAGAATTGCTGCGCTGCTTGACGCGTTTGAACTCGTGCGTCTGTCCGTCAAATTCGAGGCATGCGCCGATTTCCATGGCCTTGCCCTGATGCAGGAAGCCGTATTTCGTGCGCTCCTCGATACCAAACAGCAGGTCGAGATAGGCTGACAGCGACGTGGACTTGCCGGCCTCGTTCAGTCCGTACACGATGTGCAGGTCGGGTGTACCGGCGACGTGCTCCCCGAAATCGATCGAGTAGTCGGTGAACTTACCGTAGCGGGTGAGATCGAGCCGGCGCAGCCGCATCAGCCTATCTCCGACGCTTCCGGCTTCAACCGGGCCAGCATGTCCTCGCTGCCTTCCGAAAGCAGCTGGTCGATCAGGGCTTCGAACGCAGCTTCATCGTCGCCGCTGAAACCGCGAGCCTCCGGCGGCAAATCATCGCGCACTTCCTTTACGAGATCTCGGACCGCCCCGCGAACACCATGCTGATGAATAATGTCAGTGCGCACCAGTTCGCCGAGTTCGAGAACCGGGTCGGCGCTGGAACTACCAACCGGGGTGTTGACCGGCGCCGTAGTCGCAATCTCGATTTTCTCGATCCAGGTCTTGCCGAGCCCCTCTGCACGCTGTTCCGTTTCGGCCAGCAGAAGATCGCGATCTCGGCGCAACTGCCATGACAGAGGTGTTGCTCCTGTCAGTCGGAGGCGGCCGACAAGATGGGCCGAACGTGTCCGATGGCGCGCGACACCCATGCCTTCCTCGATGAGGTCGGCTGCCTCGCCCCAGGTTGCGGCGGATGAGATATCGACCGCGATCCGTTCGAACTGGGCAATGCTGGTAAGACGCTCCTCGACGGTGAGGCTGCGATCGTCATTGACGGTGACGAGCGTGACGGATTTCTCACCAGCTTCGTTGATGTCCCGGCCTTGCGGCATCCCCGGCATGATCACCGTTCGGTCGCCGACGTGCTGAGCACGAACATGGATATGTCCCAAAGCCCAGTAGTCGAAGCCCCAGGCATGAAGCTTCGAAGCTTTGCAGGGGGCATAGAGGTCGTGGCCGGCCGCTCCTGCCAGGCTGGTATGCATGATACCGATATTGACGGCGTCCGGGGTAGGGCGGTGAAATTTCTCGAGAAGGCTTTCCGGAGCCTGGGGTTTTGCAAAGCTCAGGCCGTGAACGGAAAGTGCGAGATCGCCATGGCTGATGTCGACGGCGTGGGAGCGCCCACCGAATACCGTGACCGATGGCGGCAGGATCAATTCCTGGGTGATCCGCGACAAGGCGTCGTGATTGCCGCGAATGATGAAGGTCGCGATGCCGGCCTCATGCAGCCGCTGCATCTGACTGGCGAGAAACCGGGCTGTTTTCATCGACGTCTGGTCGCCGTCATAGAGATCGCCGGCGATGATCAGCGCATCGACCTGCTCGTCGATACAGAGATCGACAATCGCGATCAAAGCTTGGCGCGTCGCATCTCCGACCAGTTCGGCCAGATCGCTATTGCGCATCGCCAGCGACCGCAATGGGGAATCGAGGTGAATATCCGCAGTGTGAATGAATCGAAATGCCATTGCCACATTGTTCATGACAGGGAGGAGCAAAGCAAAGCCATTTCGTGAAAGACTCTGCCTGAAATTGCATCGATCGGTGAATAATTTGAGATGGTCTGCCACTCAATTAAGGGCGGGCTTCGTCTTGGGCGGCGGTTGTGTGTTGCCTACTGGTCCGCACCGGGCGTATCTAGGAGGCGTCTTGCCAGATGTGGAATTGCGTCCAAATCGATTCGGCTCGATAGTTCATCGGTGAGAAGGAGGTCGGGCGGCAGGTAGGCGTGATATTTCTCGATCAACGGCAAAGAAACATCCTTCAGGATGTCTGAAAGGCCTTCTCCTGTGGCAAGGTTGTTCAAAGTGCCGATGATAGATTGTAGATCACCCGAGACTTCGATCAATCCGTCATGTATTTCCACCTCTAATCCCTCGGCACGTAGCGCCAGCGCGAGACTCTCCGTCTTGGCGGTGCCGGCCCAAGTGGCGAGCAATGCGGATTTTTCGTCCGTCTGAACGATCAGATCCTTATCAAGCCGCAAGCGCCGAAAGCTATCGCGGGCCTCCTGCAATAGACCCCCAGCGGTTGCGTCCAGATATTGGCGAGGGGCATCTTCCATCAGGATCGTGCGCATTCGTTCAACCACGACGTCATCGACCATTCCTACGTCACCGCCAAATTCCGGGGGTACGCCGGTGGGATCCGGGACCACTTCGATCATCCGTTCACGGTCATGGATATGGGTTACTTTCCAGCGCCTTCCGGAGAAAATGATTGTCATTCCCGGTGCGAGCGGCATGAGCATCGGCAGCGTGCCGAGAGCTCTGCCATCGGACATGACACGATATTCTTCAGGCGTCTGGAATACGGCATAGAAGCTGTAATGCTCCACCAGTCGCTCTCCTTTCCGTCCGAGGAGCAGGGTGCCATCCGGCGACTGTTCTATCAGTTCAACATCCGGGCTTCCCGTGTGCCGCAACAGCCGTACGAAAACCGCCTGATCGACATGACGAAACGGGCCTTTCTCGCAAAGAATAGCGAAAAGCATGGACGCACGTGTGCCTCCGCGTGATGCTATCACGGAGAGAATTTGATGCAGCAATGTGGAGAGATGCAGGGCCAACGGACGCGGCGGCTCACACCAGCCCTCGATCAGCAGGTCGATGGTCGCAATCGCTCGGACCAGCTGAAGTCGTAGCTTGTCGGCCGGCGACGCCTCCGCAGTGAGTTCACGTTCGGCAACGTACATGCGCAGGACTGCCGGGTGTCCAGCGCGGCGGCCAGACCGCCCCAGGCGTTGGCGCAAAGACGCCACGGAGAATGGCGCTCCGATCTGCGCGACGGTTTCGACTTCGCCGATATCGATGCCGAGTTCGAGCGTCGAGGTGCAGATCGCCGAGGTCGGTTCCGTTCCGGTTTTAAGCCGCTCTTCCACAAATGTCCGATGATCGCGCGAGAGATTGGCATGGTGGGGCAGGAATTCATTTGGAACGCCGCGCTCTTGCGCGATCCAAGCCAAAAGATCGGCAAAGACTTCGACCCGCTGCCGCGATCCCGCGAAAATCAGGTTCCGGCTACCTCTCAATCGGTCAAAAATGTGCGTAGCGATCGCACGATTGGCGCTCATTGTCGCCGCTTCCTCTTTTCGAGGGTCGGCATTGGCCGGCGACGCAATCAGCTGACCTCGAAGTTGGAGGCGCAATTCCTGCCCATCCGAGTGGCTTTCCAGGACCTTCACCTGATCCGCTGCATCCGGACGCAAATAGGCCCTGGCGAGGCTCATGTCGCCAAGCGTTGCAGAGAGGCCGACGCGACGGATGCGCCGTGCAACGGCAATTTCCAATCGTGTCAGAAGCGAGCGCAGATGGATGCCGCGTTCGGTGTCGAGAAGCGCGTGAAGTTCATCGATGACGATCGCACTGGCCTTTCCGAACAAGTGGGGTATTTCGAGCCCGCGCAACACAAACATCGCTTCCAGTGATTCGGGCGTGATGAGCAGAATGCCCTTCGGATTCTTGCGGGCCCGCAGTTTGGCGCTCTGCGAGACATCCCCGTGCCAGCGATGTACGGGTATTTCAGCGCGCTCGCATAAATCATCGAGCCGGGCAAACTGGTCGTTTATGAGGGCTTTGAGCGGTCCGACATAGACAAGATCGAAGCCGTCACGCTTTTCTCCTTCGCGTAATGTGCGAGAAATCAGCGGAAGGAAGGCGGCTTCCGTTTTTCCGCCTGCCGTCGCGGCGGAGATGATGACATCATCATCGCTGCCAATCAGGATCGGGATGGCACGCTCCTGAATGTCGCGCAGAGCCGTCCAGCCCTTTTCCCAGATCCATCTTTGGACCGGTTCGGCCAGGAGCGCGAATCCGGAAGACGGTCTGACGGTCTCAGAGCCTGAATCCGCTGAGTTCGTCATCGCTGCCGTGCCTGAGGTCGCCTGCCTCTGCAGTGTCTACGATATCGGAGAGATCGTCTCCGCCATCTACGGAAATGGCCACATCTCCGAGCAGCGTCCGCCAATCAGTATCGGGGTTTTGCTCAAGCACTGCCAGAAGGTTCACGAAGGTGGTGACGGTGTTGCGCGGCGTGCGGAAATAGGCGTCGCCAATCTGCTCCGAACAATGTCGCATGAATGCCTGTAGGGCTTGGTCCGGCAGCGGTTCACCCTCCTGCTGGAATACCCGACGCACGTTCGCCAGGAGCACGAACATGTCTTCGGGCGTCAGATTGGCAAGGTGGATCACAGGCCCCGACAGATCAATAAGGCCATCCCTGGCAAAGCTGTTCTGAGCGAGGCGGGACTGCAATGCCTGATAGCTGTAGAGTCCCCGCCTGGTGTCCATCAGGAACTCCGGCGTTCCGCCCATCAGCACGCCGAAATGAGAAACTGTGCCCTGCAGCACGTCGTTCAGAATCCGGAGGATTTGCTCGTAATTGCTGTTGCGGGCCTGACTGTTCGACAGCTTGTAGAGATTGACCATTTCGTCGAGGATGACGAGCAATCCCTTGTAACCGGCGAAGTGGACGAAAGCCGAAAGCAGCTTCAGGTGATCGTAGATGCTGGCGTCATCGACAATGGTACGGACACCCAGGGCCGCTCGCGCATCCGTTCGGGTGGCGAACTCCCCTCTAAGCCAACGCAGGGCATTCGTTTTCAGATTTTCGTTTCCTTCCTCGTGACCCTGCCAATAGCGGGCGATCACCGTGGCGAAATCGAACCCGCCGTGGAGTTCTTCAAGGCCGTTCAGCTTCTCACGGATCGTCGCCTCAGGCGTCTTGTCTTCTTCTTCGGCCTGACGGATGGCTTGCGCGACGAAGCGTTCGACCACGTTCGCCAAGGCCCCGCCATCCGACTTCGTCCGGGTTGTGGTGTTGCGTGTGAGCTCGGCAAGAAGGGACCTGGCCTGGCCTCCGGTCGCGTGGAGCCGACGGTCAGGTCCCAAATCCGCTGACATCACGACGAGCCCCTTCTCAAGCGCGATCAAGCGCACGAGATTGAGGAAGAAGGTCTTGCCGGAACCGTATTCCCCAATGACAAATCGTATGGCGCTGCCACCGTCTTCAAGGCGGGCGATGTCCTTCACCATTTCCTCGATTTCGCGCGCCCGTCCGACCTGAATGTGCTGCAGTCCGGCACGAGGCACCACGCCGGCTCGCAATGCCTGTATGATCGTATCTCGTTCGCGTGGCTTTATCCTGGGTCTGTCCATTTTGCCCCGTCCTCTCTTAAGAACTGCATCCTAACCTCCGGATTGATCTCCAATCCATCGGTTTCCTCGATCAAAGGCTCCTCGAACCGATCGAACGCCCATTCGTTGACGGTCTCGAGCGCTCCGGCCGGCAGGACGCCCAACTGGGCGGCAAGTTTCTCGAAGGACCCTTTATCCCAAACAGGTTTGCGGAGCAGCTCCTGCACAAAGATGCGAAGGGTGGCATCCAGTCCGGCAAACGCTGTTGTTTCCGCCATAGTCTCATTGGTTTCGGGCGTTTCGGCTCCGTCATCGTCATCTGAAAAGATTTCGTGCAAGACCGTCGAGACACGTGCGGTATCAGCGACGATCGCTGCGATCTTATCCCGGTCCAGGGGCGTAGTTTTCTGGGGCGTATCTTTACGCGGATCCTTCGGGATCACGAATTCCGCCGGCGGCCGTGAGGGCTTCAT
>SCRB01000932.1 GCA_004299545.1 Rhizobiaceae bacterium | reverse complement strand
TCGTCGTCCTCGGGCAGCGTGTGCGACTGCTCGTCGGCGACCATCTGGATCGCGTGCTCGACATCACGCAGGAACCAGTATTGCGCGGTCAGCACGTCGCGCGCTTCCCCGGTGATCCAGCCGCGAGAGGCGAGTTCGGCGAGCATCGGTACGGTCGCGCGGCCGCGCAGTTCGGGAAAGCGGCCGCCGGCGATCAATTGTTGCGTCTGCACGAAGAATTCGATCTCGCGGATGCCGCCGCGGCCGAGCTTGACGTTGTGGCCGGCGACCGCGATTGTGCCATGGCCCCTGTGCGCATGGATCTGGCGCTTGATCGAATGAACGTCGGCGATCGCGGCGTAGTCCAGATATTTTCGCCAGACATAGGGCTGGAGTTCCTTGAGGAAGGCCTTGCCCGCAGCGATATCACCGGCAATCGGCCGCGCCTTGATCATGGCGGCGCGTTCCCAGTTCTGGCCGCGGCCCTCGTAGTAGTGAAAGGCGGCCTCGACGGGGATGGCAAGCGGAGTGGAGCCCGGATCCGGCCTCAGGCGCAAATCGGTGCGGAAGACGTAACCGTTTCCGGTGCGGTCCTGCAGGATGCGCACGAGACGCCGCGTCAACCGCACGAAAAGGTCCGATGCATCCGGTGGATCGACGATCGCCGGGGATCGCAGGTCGAAAAAGACGATAAGGTCGACGTCGGAGGAAAAATTGAGCTCACCGGCGCCGAGCTTGCCCATGGCGAGCACGATCCAGCCTGAATCCTTTCCAGGGTCGGCCTTGTCCGGCAAAGCGAGTTTCCCCTGGCGATCCGCCTCAAGCAAAAGGAAGGAGACAGCAGCGCCGATGCAGGCCTCGGCAAGTGCGCTCAACCTTTCCGTCGATCGAGGCGCTGCATTTTCCGTCGCGAGATCGGCAAGCGCGATCAGGAAATGCGCCTCTGTCTTGAGGTCGCGCAGAGCGGCCATCAGAAATTGTTCCGACATGCCCCCGGCAAAGGGCAAGGCGCGAATGTCCTCCGCTATCGCGGCAAGCCGCGCTTCGATCGGCTGGTCGAACAGCTTCTCCAAAACGGCGGGCTGCCTGCGGCCATAATCGCGAAGGAAAAAGGAAAGATCGAACGAGGCCGTCAGAAAGCGGGTGAGCGGCGAATTCGACCGGAGAAGCGCCGCGAGACGCACCGCACCCTTTTCCTTCGCCTCCCGAGCGAGATCGAGCGCCTGTTCCCTCGCCGCTTCCTCGTCCAGCGGGTGCAACTGCCGGACGGGCTTTCCGAACCAGCCCGTGCCATCGGTGGAGCCGGCGGAGCGCGAATTCATGCTTTCCTGCCGCCCTGCTCTGCGGGGAAAACCATGGCGACGGACAAGCCCGGCTCGCGCCCCGACAAATCAAGCCTGCCGCCATGGAGCTTCATCACCGCCTTCGCCAGGCTGAGCCCGAGCCCGGATCCAGGCCGCGACCGGCTTTTCTCCAGCCTCACGAAGCGTTCCGTCGCTCTTACCCGATCGTCTTCGGGAATGCCGGGGCCATTGTCATTGACGGTGAGGCTGATTGCCTGGCCGTTGGCCGCGAGCGATACCGTCGCCGTTGGAAGGTCGCCGGACCGGGCCGAATATTTGATCGCGTTATCGATGATATTGGAAAGCGCCTGGCCGATCAGTTCCCTGTTGCCCTGGATGCGGTTTTCGCCCTCGACCGATGATTGCAACCGAACGCCCTCCTCCTCCGCCACAGGTTCGTAAAGCTCAACCACGTCGCTGACAATGGCGTTCAGGTCCACATCGGTCATGTGTTCGGCCGAATAGCCCGCTTCGAGGCGGGAAATCATCAAGATGGCGTTGAAGGTACGGATCAACTGATCCGATTCCGCGATCGTACCCTCAAGTGCCTCGCGATACTGGACGGCTTCGCGTGTACCGGCAAGAGCGGCCTCGGCGCGGTTGCGCAGCCTTGTCAACGGCGTCTTCAGGTCGTGCGCGATATTGTCGGAGACGTGCTTCAGGCCCTCGTTCAATTCCGCAATGCGGGCCAGCATGCTGTTGAGGTTTTCCGACAGACGATCGAACTCGTCGCCGGCACCGGTGACGGGAAGACGGCCGGCAAGGTCGCCACCCATGATGCGGCGGCTGGCCTCGGAGACATTGTCGATGCGCCTCAGCGCCGCACGGCCGACGAAAAACCAGATGACGAGAGCGCCAAGCCCCATCGTACCGAGCGCGAACATCAGCGAACGCCGCACAACATCGCGGAACGCCTCGGGTTCGCCGAGATCGCGGCCGACCAGCAGAATCATCTTGTTGGGCAACCGCAGGACGAGCGCAATGGCCTGATGCTCGGCAACCTGATCGGGGCGGATGCGGTCCCCGTTGGTGCCGGGGCGGCGGTCGCCCGCACCCTCGCCGTAGCGGACATAGGTGAAGGGGCGGGCCGTCCAGCCTATCGTTCCAAGAACACCCGCCTCGAGGCTTTCCACATTGCCGGTCAGGATCTGGCCGCTCGGACTGGCGAGCAGATAGAGATTGGCGCCCGGTTGCCGCGAGCGCAACTCGACGGCACGCACGAGAAGCGGCAGGCCGCCGCGCTCATAGCCAAGAGCAAGCCGCTGCACGTCCTCGGTTATCGTATCCTGGACCTGCCGCTCCAGCATGTGGACCGAAAGCGAGGTCATATAGAAGACGAGCAGCGTCGCACAGATGGCAAAGAGGATGAGATAAAGCGCCGACAGCCGCGCGGCGGTCGTCTTCATGATCGCGCGGATACCGGTCATGCGCGATCATGCCCTCAGCATATAGCCCGCACCGCGGATCGTATGCAGCACGGGTTTGTCGAACCCCTTCTCAATCTTGCCGCGCAGGCGCGAGACATGCACATCTATGACATTGGTCTGCGGGTCGAAATGATAGTCCCAGACATTCTCGAGCAGCATGGTGCGCGTCACCACCTGGCCGGCGTGGCGCATGAGATATTCGAGGAGCCTGAATTCGCGAGGCTGGAGCGTGATCTCGGTGCCGGCGCGGCGGACGGTGTGGGAGAGCCGGTCGAGTTCCAGATCGCCGACCCTGTAGACGGTCTCGACATCCTTGGTGCCGGCGCGGCGGTTCAGGACCTCGACGCGCGCAAGCAGTTCGGAAAACGCATAGGGCTTGGTCAGATAATCGTCGCCACCCGCCCGCAAGCCGGTGACGCGGTCATCCACCTCGCCTAAGGCCGAAAGGATGAGAACGGGCGTTTCGTTGCCACGCGCCCGCAATCCAGCGATGACGGAAAGGCCGTCGCGCCGCGGCAGCATGCGGTCCACCACCAGCACGTCGTATTCGCCGGTATGGGCAAGCGTGTAGCCCGTCTCGCCGTCACCTGCGATATGGGCCGTATGCCCGGCTTCGGCGAAGGCTTTCTCGAGGTAATCGGCCGCTTCGCGATCATCCTCAATCACAAGAATCTTCATCGAGACCTTTTGCTCCGCATCGGCGGTCAGTGCAGCATTTCCGTTCATTTTCCTACTCCTGAAGATATGGCACCTTCGGGCGGCAAAAAAAATACGGCAGCGGGTGATGGGACCCGCTGCCGCCGGAATCGGCTACAAGAAACAGTATGTCACCGATTCCTCGTACCTCAGGCACCGACTGCCGGGGGTGTGGCAGGCAGCCGGTGCAGAGGAGTGCAGAACGGCCTCAGCCGTTGCCGACGGGGAGCGCCACGAAGCGGTTGTTCTTGTCATGCCTGACCTGCAGAAGGATGGCCTTTCGCCCTTCCTTGACGGCTTCCGCCGCGGCCTTGTCGACATCCGACGCGGAATTCACCTGCTTGGAATTCACTGCAACGATCACATCGCCCGTGTGAATGCCCTTGTCGGACGCGTCGCTGTTGGAATCGACGTTCGTGACGACGAGGCCCTGCCCGTTGTCCGCGGGAGAGACCGTCAGCCCGAGCTTGCTCAGCGTATCGGAGGAATTGGCGGTGGGGCCGCTGTTCTCCTGCTGATCATTCGATGCCTCCTTGCTGGTGGCCGGCATCTTGCCGAGCATGACGTCAATGCTCTGGGTCTTGCCGTCGCGCCACACGGAAAGGGTGACCTTCTTGTCCGGCGACATCTCGCCGATCACGCGGGCGAGTTCCTTGGGCGAATCGACATTCTTGCCGTTGACCGCCGTGATGATATCGCCCGTCTTCACGCCGGCCGTCTTCGCGGGGCCCTCCTGCGCTTCAGAGACAAGCGCACCCTTGTGATCCGACAGGCCGAGCGATTCGGCGATGTCCTTGGTGATGGGCTGGATCTCGACCCCGAGCCAGCCGCGCGACACCTGGCCGTTCTTGATCAGGTCCTGGACGACGGTTTTGGCGGTCGATGCAGGAATGGCAAAGGCGATGCCGACGCTGCCGCCCGACGGCGAGAAGATCGCGGTGTTGATGCCGATGACCTGGCCGTTCAGGTTGAGCGACGGGCCGCCTGAATTGCCGTGATTGACCGGCGCATCGATCTGGATGAAATCGTCATAGGGACCGGCGCCGATGTCGCGGCCGCGCGCCGAGACGATGCCGGCGGTGACCGTGCCGCCTAGGCCGAACGGATTGCCGACGGCGAGCGTCCAGTCGCCAACACGCACCTTCGAATCATCGGCCCAACTCAGATAGGTGAATTTCCTGTCCGGATCGTTGACCTTCAGCACGGCAAGATCGGTGCGCGGATCGGTTCCGATAAGCTTCGCCTTCAGTTCGGTGCCGTCGTTGAGAACCACGGTGAACGCCTGTGCGCCCTGGACGACGTGGTTGTTGGTGACGACGTAGCCATCGTCGGAAATGAAGAAGCCGGACCCCTGGGCGGTCGGGCGGAG
>SCRB01000931.1 GCA_004299545.1 Rhizobiaceae bacterium | reverse complement strand
TCTGGGCGATCGTATTGCGCGCAATGTCCTCGGCACGAGCAGCGTCGTCGCTGTTGCCGATAGCGGCATTGCTGCCATAGCCGGTCAGATAGCTGGACGCGCCGCCAACGATCGAAAGCAGGATCGCCGCGCCGAAGCGCTCGCGGAATTTGTTGTCGACAACGCCTGTCAGACCCGAACGTCCCAGGCTGTCGGCGGCGATCGAATTGAGGCGGACGGTGACGCCGTCGTCGCGAATGAGCCGGGTCCAGATGACGAAGATGCGTTTTTGGCCGCGAACGACGTCCGACTGATATTCGCCGATGAGATGCGTGCCGGTCGGGATCAGCACACGGCGGCCGTCGAAGGAATAGACATCCTGCGAGACGATCGCACGCACCTGACCGGGGAGGTCGCTGACGATCGCCGTCTCCAGGATGCCGGGTATCATGGTGCCTTCGACGATCGTGGCGTCTATCCGTTTGATCTGGCGCGCCGTGGCGGAGCGATCGGCCAGCGCCGATGCTGCGGCCAGGTATTTGCTGTTTCGGTCCTCTCCGGCGACGGTCGGCCGGTCGGAATCGCCGCCTGCCAGCGACCCATTGTTCTCATTGTTCTTCGAGGTGTCGAGGACGATCATCTTCGACTTCAAGCGATCGGGGAATTCATCGGCAGGCGGCGTCTTACCGGGTGGAGGGGGATTGTCGGCGATCGCCGGCGGCGGTGGTGGCGGTACGTTGAACTCGGTCGTGTCGCTTTTTGCCACCTGTGGAGGTGGCGGCGGCGGCGGAATATTGATGATTGCCGGCTGCTGAGGTTTTGGCGGTTCGTCTTTCTCGCGCACGAACGATGGAGGTCTGAAGCCTGTCGTGGAGAACTCTTCGTCGCCCTGACGCGTGTCGGACGGGCGGCTGCGAGAGCCCACGAGAACAAACCATGCCGCGACTGCGCCAAGGATCACGAGCACGACGGCGCCGATCACCTGGTTACGCCGGACCTTGGTGCTTGCGACAGCGACCTCGTCCTGCGACAGCATGGCCTCAAGTTCGGGACTGCGCTTCATGGGTTGCCGCTGCTCCTGCGCTTCTTCGCTTGCCTGTCGGGGGCAGGCCCAAGCACATCTGGATCGGCCGCCCCGTAGTCCAGCTTGCGCAAATTAAAGATGCAGGTCCATTCATTCCCATCGCGCAGTGTATATTGCGGCGCCACGCCATCGAGGACGATGTAGTCGCCTTCCTTGCGGAAATTGCGCAGCGTTTCCGAGAAGTCAGAGTTGACGGCGAAGACTGCTGGCACCCTGCCCGTGAACTTGAAGAAGGTCTTCTTGCCATCGTCGAAGACCATAGAGGGTTTGAGTGTCGCGGCGCCCGAATAGGAGTAATCGATATTAACGTTGGCCTTGTCGATCGACGAGATGTTCGGGTTTGCGGCGCGATACTCTGCCTCCTGTCTCATCTGCGCATTGAGGTCCTTTTCCGGATAAACGAATCGAATACCGAAGGTCTGATGACTGGCGTCGGGCGCGAAATCGTGCAGCTCCAGATAATAAATGCGCTTGGTGGTGACGATGTTCATGTTGGTGGCGACGTTCTTCGCCACCGGCTTCACAAACAAGATGTTGCCCTTATCGGCCGGCACCACCTGCCAGCTTTCCGTGTCGCCAAGCGAAATGGTCTCGAATTTTTCGTTTTCGTCGAAAATGATCATCGTGGAGATGCCGTAGGTCGCATAGACCTTGACCACGTTGTTGGGCTGATAGACGACGCTGGTGATGCGCGCGTCGAGTGTCCCCGGCCGCGGCGTCTGTGCGGCCCCCACGGGCAGCGCCGACAACAAGAAAGCCGCAGTCGCGACCAATGGCCTTTTCATGGCTGCGTCCCCGCCGGCGACACGGTCTCCTGGTCGCGGCGATAGTCGTAAACCTGGAAGCCGAGCGGGTTCTCAAAGCGCCAGGCGTTGGTTGCCGGTGTGTCGGTGTAGCGGAAACGGACAACCGAAATATAATGGCGCTCAATCGTGTCCGTGTCGGATTTTTCGGTGGTGGCGAAACGCACGATCGCCGTGCTGATGTTCGGGAAGGTGACCGAGTTGATGTCGACCAGCACCTTCTTCAGCTTGCCGTAGACCTTGGCCGGGTTTTGCGGATTGGTGGAGCTGAAGAGTTCCTGGAGCTCGCGCGCGGCGTCGCCGGTCGAAAGCAGTGCCGCAATGCCGAAATTGTCCGAAATCGCGTAGGGATCGTAACCCTCGCGCGCCCGGATGAAGCGGACGACGTTCGCCTGCGTGATCGCTTCCTGCTCGGTCAGGTTGGCGGGTCGTGTCAGCCCGGTCTTGACCTCGATGTAGCCGGTGTTGCGGTCGACCTCGACGATGTAGGGCTCGAAGCTCTTCAGCGGCACTAGCAGGACGAGCGTGGCGAGGCTGAGAAGCGTGATGCCGCCGAAGATCGTCGTGACGAACCAGGCAAGTGCACGGGACCGCTTCGCCTTGCGCACGATCTCATGTTCCCATTGCTCGCCCTCCTGGAAATAGGTGCGGAGCGCTGTCTCCTTTGCATCGGCCATCCTGCTTTCGTTTCTCCCACCTCGTCCCAATCACCGCGGCATGTTGTTGGCGCTGATACGGTTCTGCATGGCGGTGCGCGTCCCCTCTGAGCCATTTCCAGCCCCAGGTGGTTCTTCGCCGCCGCCCTCACCCTGACCACGGAACCGGCGGTAGAGGTTGTAGCCGCCGCGGCCCGCCGACACGGCGCCACGTACCGCCGCGCGCGGCACGCTCCATCCGGCGTAGCGCGCGAGCCCGTAGCTCGCTTGGCCGATGCCGGCGGCGATGCCGCCGCCAATCCCCTGCGCCAGGCTTTGGATTTGCAGCATGACGAAGCCGCCGGCGGCGCAGAGCAACATGAAGGCCGCGACGTCGGAGAGCTTGAGCGTCCGCGCCTTGGCGGCCGCATCGATCGCGGTAAGCTCGGGATCCATGGCTGCAATCAGGAAGGCCGCGATCACGTAGATGAACAACGGGATTAGCGCATAGATGATGACCTGGTTGAGCCAGCCGACACCGTAGCTGCGTGTCCTCTCGAAGAGCATGCAGGCAATGAAGATGGGTGCGCTGCCGATCAGCACCCACATCATCACCTTCGCGAGCACCAGAATTGCGAGCGCGATGGCCATGAAGATCGCGGTGCAAGCCATGATGAGAAATCCGATAAGCGATGGCAGCACGGCGAAATAGCCGGATTGCTCGGCAAACGCCGCTGCCGCCTCATTTGCGGTCTTCCATATCAACGAAAGCCCGTTGGTGGGTTCGGTGATGCCAGTCGACGACGCTGTGAGGATCGCCCGGCCGACATCCTCGGGCGTATTGCTCAGCCAGGAATAGACGAGATCGTTGAAATTGCCCCACTGACCGATCAGGGCAAGGATCAGCATCATGCGCACGATGCGCGCGACAATCTCTCCTACCCCGATCCGTGCTGATCCCGTCAGAAGTTGCAGCCCGTAGAACCCAACATAGAGGACGAACAGGATGTTCAGGAGTGGCATGA
>SCRB01000930.1 GCA_004299545.1 Rhizobiaceae bacterium | reverse complement strand
CGTCGGGCGAGCACCCGTCGAAGCCGGCGTCGCGCGCCGCTTCGCCCGCGAGTTTCCGAAAAACCGCTGGCATCGCCGGCCACGGCTTGCCCGTTTCAGGATCGACATCGGTGTAGCGATAGCCGCGCCGATCGCTGAACCAGCCAACCTCACCGCAGTTGGTCATCGCCACCGACATGGTCTGGCCGCCGGGCGTGACGAGATGGCGGAACGGCGACACCGCTGCGATCCTTTCGATCTCTGCCAGCAACAGCTTCGCCACGCCCAATGCGAAGCCGCGCAGCACCCATGCGCCGGGAGCGAGTTCTTCGCGCGTGCAGTCGCGCGGCGAGTCATCGAATAGCGGTAACGTCATCGTGGACATGGCAATCGAAACTTCCCATGCCTGCATGGGCCATCTTGTTCCCACCGAGATCTTTCGGCGAACCGGGGAGAAGATATTCGTGGCAAATCCGATCGCTCATGCCGTCAACATCACTGCACCTGTTCGTCAGCATAGTCGATGCCTGCGGAGTGCGCACCCGTATATGCTTGCCGTCTCGATGCGCGGGGGATCCCATGAGAAAACCTTCATTTACGATCATAGCCATTGCCGCACTGACGTTGTCAGGCTGCGCCGGCATGGGTACGAAAGCAGCCCAGGACAGCCTCGCGTCATTGCAGCTGTTCGACGCGCAATCACAACCGCGTTTCGTCGCCTACCTCGCGTGCGATCCCAGGACATCTGATGAAGCCGTCCAGTGCCCGACCGTGAGTCGCGTCTTCAATACCTGGCACAACGACAGGCACGTGGAAGTCCGTGAAATCAAGACGGACGATCCTCTGTTCAAGTCCGGACGTCCTTCCATCAGCTCCGGAACGGCAAGCGGCAGACCCTATCGGCTGGCCATTCGCTACGACCCCGTGGTCGTCCCCAGCTTCGACAGGTGGAGCGGCACCTCGGGCACCATGACCTCGGGATTCGTTCCCGGCAGGGTCGGCTACGAGGTCACCTTGTATGTATTCTCCACGGCCTCGGACGCGCTCGTGCGCAAATTGACGTTGCACGATCAGGTCGAAATGCCCCAAAGCGCAAACGTGACGCCGACCATCAAGGCCGGTGCCCGCGAGGTGATTGGGCAGATCGATCCTGCTTTTTTGAACCGCTGATGCCTAGCATGCGCTCGATCGTCGATCGGGCGAACATCGCCACGAGGTTCAAGTTTCATGACGCCATCTGCAAGAACAGTGAGGTAACAGAGCCGGCGTCGGATATCAAAGCAGCAGATGCCAGTAAGCCACATCGATCCAGCGACCGAACTTGAATCCGTTCTCGCGGAAATGCGCGACCTTCGCGAAGCCGAGCTTTTCGTGCAGGGCTGCGCTGGCGGGATTGGGCAGCGAAGCGCCGCCGATCACGCAATGGATGTTTCGCGCGCGCAGGTTTTCGAGGAGGCTTGCGTACAACGCGGAACCGAACCCGCGCCCCGCGTACGCGGGAGCGAGGTAGATCGAGCTTTCCACGGTGAAGCGGTAGCCGGCCCGCGACTTCCATGGCGAAGCGTACGCATATCCGGTGATCGCATCGTCGTGCTCGAGCACCAGCCACGGCAATCTCTCGAGCACGGCGGTCATGCGCGACCGCATCTCGGTCGTCGTGACTGGTTGCTCTTCGAACGTCACGACGGTGTCGGCGACGTAGTGGTTGTAGATCGCGCAGATCGCCGGCGCATCGGCATCGGTCGCGTTCCGGATCATGCGTCTACGCTTCGGGGTTGCTCAGGTCGGCGACCCAACCCTCCCCTTGAGGGGGAGGGCTGAATCCGAATTTCCTCAGATGCTGTAGTACATCTGGTACTCGAGCGGATGCGTGGACGCGCGATAGGCGGTCACCTCCTTCATCTTCACGCCGATGTAGGCGTCGATGAAGTCGTCGCTCATCACGCCACCGGCCTTCAGGAAGTCGCGGTCGCGGTCCAGCGCTTCCAGCGCTGTGTCTAGCGCGGAGCACACCTGGGGGATATTGCGCTCCTCTTCCGGCGGCAGGTCGTAGAGGTCCTTGTCCATCGGCGCGCCGGGATCGGTCTTGTTCAGTATTCCGTCGAGGCCGGCCATCATCAGAGCGGTGAAGGTGAGGTAACCCGAGTTCATCGGGTCCGGGAAGCG
>SCRB01000929.1 GCA_004299545.1 Rhizobiaceae bacterium | reverse complement strand
GCCATCGGCAAGGTTCAGTCCTTCACCGATATGTTGATCTTACGCACGAGGCGCTGCGGTTCGGGGCGGTCGAGATCGATCGCCAGGAGCCCATTCCTGAGTTCGGCACCGACGACCCTCATGCCGTCGGCGAGGACGAAGCAGCGCTGGAACTGCCGCGCGGCAATGCCGCGATGCAGGTAATCCCGCTCTTCCTCGTCCTTCTGCCTGCCCCTGATAACCAGCTGATTCTCTTCGGTGCTGACGTCGAGGTCGCTCTCGGCGAAACCCGCCACCGCGAGCGTTATCCGCAACCTGACGGCCTCGCCGTCGCTTTGCAGCTTCTCAATATTATAAGGGGGATAGCCATCGCCCGTCTTCGCAAGGCGTTCCAGGGTCTTTTCCATGGAATCGAAGCCCAGGAGCAGCGGGCTCGAAAATGGCGTCATTCTTGACATGTTCCGGTCCTCGAAGAGCGACGTGGAAACGGAAAAACCCTCATGGCATTTTCCCGTCTGACGCTGATATGGTCTGCCCCTAAAGCGAATTCAAGAAGCAATCCGGGAGCCTGCATGACAGCGCGAAAGATCATTATCGATACTGACCCCGGACAGGACGACGCCGTCGCCATCCTGCTTGCGCTCGCCAGTCCCGAACTCGACATCGTGGGTATCACGGCCGTCACTGGAAACGTGCCGCTCTCCCTGACGGAGAAGAACGCGCTCAAGATATGCGAACTTGCCGGAAAACCGGAAACGCCGGTCTATTCCGGTGCGATCCGGCCGCTGATGCGACCCCTCGTTACCGCAGAGCACGTCCATGGCAAGACCGGCCTCGACGGCCCCGACCTGCCGGAACCGAAAATGACACTGCACAAGGAGCATGCGGTCGATTTCACCGTCGAGACGCTCATGAACGAGGAAAGCGGCACGATCACGCTTTGCACCCTCGGGCCGCTGACGAATATCGCGCTGGCGCTTATCCGCGAGCCGCGTATCGCGTCGCGCGTCAAGGAATTGGTCATGATGGGCGGCGGCTTCTTCGAGGGCGGCAACATCACGCCAGCGGCCGAATTCAACATCCATGTCGATCCCCATGCCGCCGACATCGTCTTCCGTTCGGGGATCCCGATCGTCATGATGCCGCTCGACGTGACCCATAAGGCCCTCACCTCACCGACACGCATTGCAGCCTTCCGTAGCATCGGCAGTCGGCCGGGCATCGCGGTTGCCGAAATGCTTGGCTTTTCGGAGCGGTTCGACAAGGAGAAATATGCCGGCGAAGGCGGGCCGCTGCACGACCCCTGCGTCATCGCCTATCTCCTCGCGCCCGAAATCTTCAAGGGGCGGAAATGCAATGTGACGGTCGAGACGGTTTCGGAACTGACGCTCGGCATGACGGTGGTGGACTGGTGGGGCGTCACCGACAGGCCGAAGAACGCATTCGTCATGCGCGACATCGATCACGAAGCTTTCTTCGCCATGCTGGTCGAGCGGATCAGCAGGCTTTGACGCTGCTTTCGCGTCGGCTGCCGCCCGCCCGCCGGAAATTAATTCGATTCTATTAATAGGATTAATACTAGCTATCGGCGCAAAATCGCCTATTGTACAGAGCGCGGAGGCGGCCACGAATTTCCGTCGAGGGAAGCAGGCTTGCCCCTCGATCCAGGCATCATGGAGGAGACAGCAATGTCCAAAGACACCACGGAAGACAAAATCGAAACGAACGGTATCCTAGCGCCAAGCCGGCGCGGCTTGCTCAAGGGGTCGGGCTTAGCCGCCATGGCGATGGGCGCGCTCGGCGCCGCCGGCCTGCCGTCGCTGGCTGAAGCCGCCGGGGGCAACGGCAATTTCCCCAGCCACCCGAAGTGGAAATTCGTGTTCGTCAACCATGTGACGACGAACCCGTTCTTCGTGCCTACCCAGTATGGCATCGCCGACGCCTGCTCGCTGCTCGGCTGCACCTATCAGTGGACGGGTTCGCAGACATCCGTGGCGTCCGAGATGGTCAATTCGATGAATGCGGCGATCGCCGCCAAGGCGGACGCGATCGCGGTCTGTCTCGTCGACCAGCATGCCTTCAACGAACCGACGGAGCGGGCGCTCAAGGCCGGCATTCCGGTCTTCGCCTATAATGCCGACACGACCGGCAACAAGCGCCTCGCCTATATCGGCCAGGACCTCTATGCCGCCGGCAAGTCGCTTGGCGAGCGCATCGTCAGCCTCGTCGACGAGGGCGAGGTGGTCGGCTTCATCGCCACGCCCGGCCAGTTGAACATCCAGCCACGCCTCGACGGCGCGCGCGACGCGATCAAGGCATCGGGCAAGAAGATCACGCTCGCCGAGATCGCCACCGGCCCGACCGTCAACGAGGAAGTCAGCCGCGTCGATGCCTATTATGTCGGCCACAAGGACGTGAAGGGCATGTTCGCGGTCGATGCCGGCTCGACCATGGCGGTCGGCAAGGCGATGCAGAAATACGGCCTGCACGAGAAGGGCGTGCGCGCCGGCGGTTTCGACCTGCTGCCGCAGACGCTCGACTTCATCCATGACGGGCATCTCGACTTCACCATCGACCAGCAGCCTTATCTGCAGGGCTTCTATACGGTCATGGAGATGTTCGTCTTTCTCGCCTCGGGCGGCTTGAGCGGGCCGGCGGAGATCAATACCGGCCTGAAATTCGTGACAAAGGACAGCGTCGACCCCTATCGCCAGACGAAGAGCCGTTACGAAGGCAATTCAAAGGAGGAGAAGATCCTGAAGCGGCCGGCTTCGATCGCGGGCTAAATCCCTCTCTTGTAACGACCAGGCCGGGCAGGCTTTTTGCAGATGAACGATACTGAAAAAAGCCGCCCGGCGGCGAAAATCCTCGAAACGGCTGCAACCGGCCGCGAAAAGAGCGGGTGGAGGCGTGCGGGCGCCTTCATCCTGCGCTACCGCGAAGCAAGCATCCTGATCGCCGGCTTATTGCTGACAATCTATTTCCAATGGTCGAGCAGCGCCTTCCTGTCGAAGGCGAATTTGCAGAACCTCGTCCAATATTCCGGGACGACGGCGATCATCGCGGCCGGCGAAGTCCTCGTGCTCGTCTGTGGCGAAGTCGATCTTTCCGTCGGCATGGTCTATGCGCTGACGCCTTTCGTCATGTATTTCACCGCCGAAGCCGGGGCGCCATGGTGGCTTGCCGTCATCGCCGGCCTTGCGGCGGCAGGCGTGGTCGGCCTGATCAACGGCCTCATCACGACCGTTCTCGAGGTTCCCTCCTTCGTCACCACACTCGGTACGCTGTTCCTCATCAACGGTTTCACGCTGACGATTTCCGGCGGCTTCCCCGTCCAGCCACAGGCCGGCCCTACCTTCACGGCGCTTTTCGGCGCCAACCCGCTTGCCGAAATGGGCTGGGCGCTCGTCATCGCCATCGTCTTCCAGTTCATCCTCAAGAAAACACGCTGGGGGCTGCATACGGTCGCGACGGGTGGCAATCTCATCGGCTCCGCCGAAGTCGGCATTCCGGTGCGCGCCATCAAGACCGGCAATTTCATTCTTTGCAGCATTCTCGGCGGCTTCGCCGGCATCATCGACTGTTTCCGCATCGGTTCGGTCGATCC
>SCRB01000928.1 GCA_004299545.1 Rhizobiaceae bacterium | reverse complement strand
GGGAGGGTCGGCCGGCCGCATCGGCAATCTGCTGGTGACGGGGTCCGCCGCGGTTCTTGCCGAGCATGATATGATCGACAAGCCGCCCAAGGGCCCCGGCGACCTTACGGCCGCCGTCTTTCTGGCACGACTGATGGAGGGGCTCGACCCGGCGGAGGCCTTGCGCGTGGCCACGGCGAGCGTGTTCGAAGCCGTCGCCCAGGCGGCAGAGCGCGGCGCCGACGAGTTGATGCTCGAAACCGCGGCCGCGAGCGTGTCGGACCCGACCGCGGCGGTGGTGGTCCGGCATCTCCTGCCTACCGACCGCGATGACGAGCCGAAGGGCGTGCCTGGTCCCGATTCAGGGCGGGAATTATGTTGATTGCGAGTGGCTTTTGCCGTTAATGCCAGCTTATGACCCACCTTCCCGACCACCTCATCGCCGGCTATCGCAGCTTCATCAAGGGCCGTTATGTCTCGGAAAGCGGCCGCTTCCGGTCGCTGGCGCGGGAGGGGCAGGCGCCGGAATCGTTGGTGATCGCCTGCTGCGATTCCCGCACGGCGCCCGAGATCATCTTCGACGCCCATCCGGGCGAACTTTTCGTCGTGCGCAACATCGCCAATCTGGTGCCGCCCTATCAACCCGACGGAGAGTTCCATTCGACCTCGGCCTCGCTTGAATTCGCGGTGCAGGCTCTGAAGGTGAAGAACATCGTGGTCATGGGGCACGGCCGCTGCGGCGGCATTCACGCGGCTCTCAATAGCAGCGGCGAGCCCCTTGCGCCGGGTGACTTCATCGGCCGGTGGATGAGCCTCGTCGCGCCGGCCGCGGAAAGCATATCCGGTAGCGGCATGATGACGGCGGGCGAGCGGCAGACGGCGCTGGAGCGGATTGCGATCCGGCATTCGATCGCCAATCTCCGCACCTTTCCAAGCATCAGGGAACTGGAGGAAAAAGGCGAGATCGCGCTGCGCGGCTGCTGGTTCGATGTCTATTCCGGTGAATTGTGGGTGATGAACCCGGAAACCGGCGATTTCGAGCGCCCCGAAATCGATTGAGGGCCGCCCGCATGAAAGGCTCTGGGCCGATTATCCCCGTCCGGTCTCGCCGCCGCCCTTTGAAGGTTACGCCATGCCCTCCACGTCTCGTATCGATCTTGCCTCCCATCCTCTGACGGTATGGTCGGGGCCGCTCGATTTGCCCGACTATGCGGTAATCGACGAGGCGGATTTCGCCCCGGTCTTCGATGCCGCGCTCGCTGCCCATGACAAGGAGATCGAGGCAATCGCCTCGAACGCGGAAGCGCCGACGGTGGAAAACACGCTCGCCGCGCTGGAACTTGCGGGCGATCCGCTCGGCCATGTCTCCGCCCTTTTCTGGTGCCGCGCCGGTGCTCATACCAGCGACGCCATACAGGCGCTCGAACGCGAAATCGCGCCGAAGATGGCGCGGCACAGTTCGGCGCTTTTCATGAACGAGGCGCTTTTCGCGCGCATCGACGCGCTTTACCGGGAAAAAGATAGGCTGGCGCTCGATGCCGAAACGGCGCGGGTCCTGGAAAAGACATGGAAGCGCTTCGTGCGCGCCGGTGCGAAGCTCGCCGTTGCCGCCAAGGAGCGGCTGGCGGAGATCAACAGCGAACTTGCTTCACTCGGCACAGCCTTCGGCCAGAATATACTGGCGGACGAAAAAGGCTGGGTGCTCTTCCTGACCGAGGACGATCTTACCGGCCTGCCGGACTTTTTGCGCGATTCCATGGCGGAAGCCGCGGAGGCGCGCGGCCGGAAGGGCGAATACGCGGTGACGCTGTCGCGCTCCATCGTCGTTCCCTTCTTGACCTTTTCCGACAGGCGCGACCTCAGGGAAAAAGCTTTTGAAGCCTTCATCCATCGCGGCCAGAACGGCGGCGCGACGGACAATGGCGAAATCGTTCGGCAGACGCTCGCGCTGCGGGCGGAGAAGGCGAAGCTTCTCGGCTATCCGACCTATGCGGCGTTCAAGCTCGACGACACGATGGCGAAGACGCCGGATGCGGTGATGAGCCTCCTCGAACCGGTCTGGCAAAAGGCATTAGAAAAGGCCGCCGCCGACCAGGCCGAATTGCAGGCGATCGCCGCCGAGGTTGGCTTGAACGACCCGATCGCGCCCTGGGACTGGCGCTATTACTCGGAAAAGCTGAGAGCGCGGAAATTCGCTTTCGACGAGGCGGCGCTCAAACCCTACCTGCAACTCGACCGGGTCATCGAGGCGTGTTTCGACGTGGCCGGCCGCCTTTTCGGGCTCGCCTTTGAGGAAAGGAAAGGTATCGTCGCCTGGCATCCCGATGTGCGCATCTTCGAAGTGAAGGACGCCGCCGGCAGCTATCGCGCGACCTTTCTCGCCGATCATTTCGCGCGCCCGACCAAGCGTTCCGGCGCCTGGATGTCGAGCCTCGAATCCGGCTATCGCCTTGGCGACGGCGCGCATCCCGTCATCTACAACATCATGAATTTTGCCAGGCCCGCCGAAGGCGAACCGGCGCTTCTTTCGCTGGACGAGGCGCGGACGCTGTTCCACGAATTCGGCCATGCGCTGCATGGCATGCTGACCGAGGTGACGTGGCCGTCCGTCTCGGGTACATCGGTGGCGCGCGATTTTGTCGAACTGCCGTCACAGCTTTACGAGCATTGGCTGACCGTGCCGGAAATCCTCGAAAAGCATGCCCGCCACGCCAGGACGGGCGAGCCGATGCCGGCCGCCCTTATCGAGAAGATGCGCGCTGCCGAGACGTTCGACGCCGGGTTCGCGACCGTCGAATTTACGGCCTCCGCGCTCGTCGATATGGCCTATCACCAGCGATCGGAAGCGCCGGATGAGCCGCTTCGTTTCGAAGCCGAAACGCTTGCCGGACTGAACATGCCGGATGCCATTGCGATGCGCCACCGCACGCCGCACTTCCAGCATGTCTTTGCCGGCGACGGCTATTCCGCCGGCTACTATTCCTACATGTGGTCTGAGGTGTTGGACGCCGATGCTTTCGCCGCCTTCGAGGAAAGCGGCGATCCCTTCAATCCGGAACTTGCCGAAAAGCTGCGCCAGAACATCTACGCTGCCGGCGGCTCGGCCGATCCTGAAGCGCTCTACACCGCCTTCCGCGGCAGGATGCCGACGCCGGAAGCGATGATGAAAAAGCGCGGCCTTACTTGAGGGCGGCGCTCCGGTCCATCGTCATTTCTCCGCCGGCGCGTTCATCGCCCAGGCGACGCCGAAGGGGTCGCGAAGCTGCCCCCAGCGATCGCCCCAGAACATGAGTTGCACCGGAACAGTCACCTCGCAGCCCGCGTCGACGGCGTGCCGCCACCAGGCGTCTATGTCTTCGACGATAAGCTGCATGGTGAAAGCCTGCGGCTTTTCCTTGTTATGGCCGCTCTCCGGGTAGAAATCGCCAAGCATCACCGAAGTGCCGTTGATGGCGAGGTGAATATGCATGGTGCGCCCCTGCTCGTCCGGCGGGACGCGGAAGAGCTCCTCGGCGCCGAAAGCGCGGGTGTAGAACTCGGCCGCCTTGATCGCACCCTCGATGCTGAGATACGGCACAAGCCCGTTGAGCGGCTTCGGCATGGCGCGGGCTTGGGGTTCGTTCTGTGTCATGCGGAAATCTCCTCTTCGCGAAGTTGCGCTTCGGCTCTCGCCGTGAACGTCCCAAGGACGAAGGAGCGCGCCGCCTCCCGACATGAGGGTGAGGATTTCCTAGAACATTTCCGTTTTTCTCCGAGTCACGGAAGTGCGCTATCCCCCTGTTTTCACGCAACCGGACGCAAAATCGCACCACCCTTTTGCCGGGATTGCTTCAGACGATGCCGGATGCACCCTGCCGCGGCGCGCTATCCCTTGCGAGTCGGTCGAGGTGCATCCGGATATGTGCTGCCTCTGCCGGCGTACGGGCGAGCGAGATGGCGCGGTCGAAGGCGGCCTTTGCTTCGCCGTTGCGGCCAAGCTGCATCAACAGATTGCCCTTGACGCCGAAGAAATAGAAATAGCCGAAAAGCCGTTCCGCCAGCGGTTCGATGAGATCGAGCGCGGCTTCAGGCCCTTCCGCCTTGGCGACGGCGACGGCGCGGTTGAGGGTGACGACCGGCGATGGCTGAAGCTGTTCGAGAGCCCGGTAGAGGAGGTTGATCTCGGCCCAATCCGTCTCTTCCGGCCGGGCGGCGCGGGCGTGGAGCGCGGCGATCGCCGCCTGTATCTGGTAGACGCCGGGGCGATGGTGCCGCATGGCCTTGTCGACCAGCGCCAGCCCCTCCGCGATCATGGCGCGGTTCCAGAGCGTCCGGTCCTGTTCATCGAGGAGAATAGCCGCGCCGTTGGCGTCGAAGCGCGCATCCGCGCGGGCATGCTGCAAAAGGAGAAGTGCCGTCAGGCCCATGATCTCCGGCTCCGCCGGAAAAAGCCTGAGCAGCAGCCGGGACAGACGGATGGCCTCGTCGCAAAGCGAGCGGCGGCGGTCGGCGGAATCGGCCTCAGCGGAATAGCCTTCGTTGAAGACGAGATAGATCATGGCGGCGACGGCGGCGAGCCGCTCCGCCCGCTCCACGGCCCCGGGCGTGCCGAAGGGGATGCCGGCTTTGGCGATCCGGGCCTTGGCGCGGGTAATGCGCTGTTCCATGGCGCTTTCGCCGACGAGGAAGGCGCGCGCGATCTGCGGCACCGTCAGGCCGGAGACGATCCGAAGCGCCAGCGCGATCTGTTGCGTGGCGGGCAGTTCGGGGTGGCAGCAGACAAAGAGCAGCCGCAGCACGTCGTCGCGGTAATCGCTGTTGTCCAGCCGTTCGACGACGCGGGTTTCGACATCGTCGAGGTCGGAGATTTTTTCCTCCGGCGGCAATTCCTGCTGCCGGCTGTCGCGGCGGACCGCATCGATCGCGGCATTGCGGCCAACGAAGATCAGCCAGGCCGCGGGATCGCGCGGCGGACCGTTCCTTGGCCAGTTCTTCAGCGCGCGCAGGGAGGCCTCCTGGAATGCTTCTTCGGCTATGTCGAGGTCGCGAAAATAGCGCAGAAGAGCCGCCACCGCCTGCGGCCGTGCGGCGGTGAGCGCGGCTTCGATCCAGGCGAGATCGGTCACGTGGGACGCGCTCCCGGCCGGAAGAGGCGGACCGGTCTGATTTCATAAGAACCGGGGGCCGGATTGGCCGTGGCAAGATCCCTTGCGAAATCGATCGCCTCATCGAGCGAGCGGCAGTCGATCGTATAGAAGCCGAGCAACTGTTCCTTCGTTTCCGCGAACGGGCCGTCGATGACAAGCGGTTCCTCCCCGCCTTTTCTGAGCGTTGTCGCGGCGGTCGTCGGGACAAGCCGTGCAACCGGCCCCATGCGGCCCTCAGCGGCCACCTTGTCCTGCACCACTTTCAGCCGCGCCAGGCAGGCGTCGTCCTCTTCCTTGGTCCAGGAGCCGACGACGTTTTCGTCGCTGTAGCAGAGTATGGCGTAAAGCATGGAGCGCTTCCTTCTGTTCAAGGACGAAGGCGCGGGCGCGCCGCCGACATCCAACATCACAAAAGCCGAATGCACCTCGTCGCCAAGACTTGGTGAAACCTGCGTTAAGCGCAAGGCCGAAATTCGAGGAGGATACGTCAGACTCGTGCAAGCTTCTTCCGATAGAGGAAAAGCATGGGGTAATGCTGTTCTTCGGGCGGAGGTCCAGTGCGCAAGACCATAGAGGACAATGCCAAGCGCCGGCTGACGGAGCCGTTCGAGATCAGGACGGTGATCAACGTGCTGCGCGAGCGCGGCTGCCCGAACGAGGATTTGCCGATCCTGATGACACGTTATTTCTATGTAGACCTCGACACGCTGAATGACGTCATGAAGTCGGCCTGAGCCTCTCAGGCTGAAGGGAG
>SCRB01000927.1 GCA_004299545.1 Rhizobiaceae bacterium | reverse complement strand
CATTCGAGGCGCTGAAAATCCTCGGCTGCATCTACCTGCTCTACATGGCCTGGAACACGCTGAGGGAAACGGGCGCGCTCAATATAGAGGGGAGGCCCGCGCCGGCCTCCGCGCACGGGATCGTTTTGCGCGGCATCCTCATCAATATCCTCAATCCGAAGCTTTCGCTCTTCTTCTTCGCCTTCCTGCCGCAATTCGTGAACATCGCCGAGCCCGATGCTCTGTCGAAAATGCTGGAGCTGAGCGGCATCTTCATGGCCATGACTTTCGTGGTCTTCGTCGGTTACGGTAACTTCGCGGCTTTCGTGCGCAGCCATATCATCTCGCGTCCGCGCATTCTCACCTGGATGCGCAGGAGCTTCGCGTGCGTCTTCGTGCTGCTTGGCGCCAAACTGGCGCTGGCCGATCGCTGACGGGTCGATGGAACGAACCGGCGTTTCGGAGGGAAAATGTTCTCCAGTATCCTGATCGCCAATCGCGGAGAGATCGCCTGCCGGATCATCCGCACGGCGCGCCGGATGGGCATCGTCACCGTCGCGGTCTACTCCGACGCCGATAGAAACGCCCTGCACGTCAAGGAAGCCGATCAGGCCATTGCGATCGGTCCGGCGCCGGCCGCGGAAAGCTATCTCAAGGCCGGCATGATCATTGCCGCGGCGAAGGAGACGGGGGCGGAGGCGATCCATCCAGGCTATGGTTTTCTTTCCGAAAACCCCGATTTCGTCGAGCAGGTAACGGCGGCCGGCCTCGTCTTCATCGGCCCGTCGTCGGCGTCGATCCGCGCCATGGGGCTGAAGGACGCGGCCAAGCGGCTGATGGAGAAGGCCGGGGTTCCGGTCGTTCCCGGCTATCACGGCGAGGCGCAGGAACTCGTCGTTCTCGCCACCAAGGCGCGCGAGATCGGCTATCCGGTTCTCATCAAGGCGCGTGCGGGCGGCGGCGGCAAGGGCATGCGGCGCGTCGACGACCCCGACCAGTTCGCCGACGCGCTCGCCGGCGCACGGCGCGAAGCGAAGGCCGCCTTCGGCGACGACCGCGTGCTGGTCGAGAAATATGTAGAGAAGCCGCGCCATATCGAGGTGCAGGTCTTCGGCGACAATCACGGCAATGCGGTGCATCTGTTCGAGCGCGACTGCTCCGCGCAGCGCCGGCACCAGAAGGTGATGGAGGAGGCCCCTGCCCCCGGCATGCCGGCCGACATGCGCAAGGCGATGATGGAGGCGGCCGTCAAGGCGGCGAAGGCGATCGCCTATTCCGGCGCCGGCACGATCGAGTTCATCGCCGATGCGTCCGAGGGGCTGAAGGCCGACCGCTTCTGGTTCATGGAGATGAATACGCGGCTTCAGGTCGAGCATCCGGTGACGGAAATGGTGACGGGACTGGACCTCGTCGAATGGCAGTTGCGTGTCGCATCGGGCGAGAAACTGCCGCTTTCCCAAAAGGAGATCAGGCTCGGCGGCCATGCCTTCGAGGCGCGCATCTACGCGGAGGATCCCGCGCGCGGCTTCCTGCCGGCGATCGGTACGCTCTATCACCTCCGCTTTCCGGAAACCGCCGAGGGCGGTGCCGTGCGCATCGAAACGGGCGTCCGAGCCGGCGACGCCATCTCCCCCTATTACGACCCGATGATCGCCAAGCTGGTCGTCCACGGCCCGGATCGCGGGGCCGCGCTCGGCGCATTGGCCGATGCGCTCGACCATACCGAGATCGCGGGATCCGTCACCAATGTGCCCTTTCTCGCCAGGCTGGCGCGTGACCCGGATTTCGCCGCCGGCAGTGTGGATACCGGGCTGATCGAACGCAAACAGGCGACGCTGACGGCGACGGAACCGGCGAGCCTACGGCTAAAGGCGCTCGCTGCTTTTGCCGCTTCCGGTGCGCGACCCGCAACTCCCGCCGCATGTGATCCGTGGGAGGCGTTCGACGGCTATACGCATTTTCATCCCCTCGCCCGCGATAGCCGGCTGGGTCAGGGGGAGGAGGAAACCGTTGCCACGATCATGGCGCTGGGCGGCGGCCGCTATGACGTTGCGATCGGCGAGGCCGTTTTTCCGCTTTCGGACACAAGCGTGGAAGGCCGCGTCGCGCGCTGGCCGGGCCATGTCACCGTTTTCGACGGCGCTGTCGGGTATACTTTCCCGGTGCCTGACCCGCTCCAGCGCGCCGCGGAAGAAGCCGGCGGCGGCCACAGCCTGAGGGCGCCCATGCCCGGCCTGGTCAAGATCGTTCGCGCGGCTGCCGGAGAGCGCGTCGAGAAGGGCCAGCCGCTTCTCATCCTCGAAGCCATGAAAATGGAGCACACCATCGCCGCCCCCCATGACGGCGTGATCGAGGAAATCGCGGCGGAAGGCGCCCAGGTGACGGATGGCGCGCTACTGGTCAAATTCCTGGAGGAAAAATAGTAGACTGGGAGGCCCGTCGTTTGAGTTTTGTTGCG
>SCRB01000090.1 GCA_004299545.1 Rhizobiaceae bacterium | reverse complement strand
GTCAGGAACGAGTTGGCCGGCAATCTTTCCGGCGGCCAGAAGAAACTCCTGGAACTCGGCCGGACCATGATGGTCGACGCGAAGGTCGTGCTGCTCGACGAGATTGCCGCCGGCGTCAACCGCACGCTGCTCAACGACCTCGCCTCCAATATCGAGCGGTTGAACCAGGAACTGGGCTACACCTTCTTCGTCATCGAGCACGACATGGACCTCATCGCCCGGCTTTGCGATCCGGTCATCGTCATGGCCGCCGGCTCCGTCATGACACAGGGCCACATTGCCGACATCCAGAAGAACGAGGCCGTGATCGAGGCTTATTTCGGCGGTTCGCCGACCGGCAACGCAACCACGCTGTCGGCGGCGGCAGAGGCGGCGCGTGGCTCCGGAGCGCCGGCATGAGCCTGTTGTCGGTCACGAACCTCCATGCCGGTTACGGCCAGATGACCATTCTCAAAGGCGTCGACATGGCGCTCGACGCCGGCGAGATCGGCGTCATCGTCGGACCCAACGGGGCCGGCAAATCGACGATGCTGAAGGCGATCTTCGGCATGCTTACGATCAGCGAGGGGTCGATCAGCTTCGACGGTGCCGACGTCACCGGCATCCGGCCGGAAAAGCTCGCGGGCCACAAAATCGCCTTCGTGCCGCAGGAGGCGAACGTCTTCGCCTCGCTCACCGTGCAGGAAAACCTCGAAATGGGCGCCTATAGCAGGCGCGACGCCTATGACGGGATCATCGACAATGTCTATGAGCTCTTTCCGGACCTGAAGAACAAGCGGCGGCAACCGGCCGGCGAGCTTTCCGGCGGCCAGCGCCAGATGGTCGCCTTCGGCCGGGCGCTGATGATCGAACCGAAGCTGATCCTTCTCGACGAGCCGACGGCCGGACTGTCGCCGCTGTTCATGTCGGTGATCTTCGACCGCGTTATCGCCATCAACAGGACGGGGGTGACGGTCGCAATGGTCGAGCAGAACGCCAAGCAGGCGCTGGCGATCGCGCATAAGGGCTTCGTGCTCGCCAACGGGCAGAATTCCTATACCGGAACCGGGAGCGAACTGCTCGCCAATCCGGACGTCGCCCGCAGCTTCCTCGGCGGATGAGCATGGCGCGACGGGCAACAGCAGAGGGCATGCCGGCTTGAACGATTTCATCTTCTTCATCAATAACGGCCTGATCGCCGGCCTGATCATCGGTTCGATCTATGCGCTCGGCGCGGTTGGCGTGACGCTGGTCTTCGGCATCCTGCGTTTCGCCCATTTCGCCCATGGCGACATCATGACGATGGGCGCGTTTTTCTCGCTCATCATCGCCTACCTGCTGCAGGCGGCCGGCTTCCACAGCATCTTCGCGCTGGTTTTCATCGGCATGTTCCCGGCAATGGTCATCACCGCTTTGATCGCCATCGGCTTCGACAGGGTCTTCTACAAACCGCTGCGCGAGGCGGGCGCGCGCCCTATCGTGCTGGTCATGGCCTCGCTCGGCGTCACCCTGATGCTGCAGGGCGTCATCCGGCTTTTCGGCGGCGTCAGCGCCCGCAACATGTTCATCGACCGGCCGAAGGAGATTTTTCAGTTCCACGTTCCAGGCGCGCACCGGCCGATCGTGCTGACCGAGCCGGAGGTGATTCTCTTCATCTTCACGGCCGTCACCGTCGTCGCGCTGCATTATTTCCTGACGCGCACGCGGCTCGGCAAGGCGATGCGTGCCGTTTCCGACAATCCGGACCTTGCGCGCATCACTGGCATCAACACCGAGCATGTCGTCTGGGCGACATGGATCATCGGCGGAGCGCTTGCCTGCGCGGCCGGCACGCTGCTCTCGATGGACGTCGCGCTGAAGCCCGATCTTTCCTGGAACATCCTGCTGCCGATCTTCGCCGCGACGATCGTCGGCGGCATCGGCCAGCCCTACGGCGCCATCGCCGGCGGCTTCCTCGTCGGCCTGTGCGAATCGCTTTCGGTGTTCAACTGGGCGATCCTGCTGAGGCCGATCAAGCCGCTGCTTTGGTTCGACATTCCTTCGAGCCTGGCGATCGTGCCGACCCAATACAAGCTGATGGTGCCGTTCGTCATCCTCATCATCGTGCTGATCTACCGCCCGACCGGCATCTTCAAGGGAAGGGTGCTCTGATGGTCCAGTCCGCGCTTTCCGAGAAGAATGCCCCTCCGGCGGCCGAATGGCGGCGCGACCTCCTCGCCTTCGCCGCGCTCGCAATCATCGTTCTCGTCGTCTTTGTCAGTCAGGGGGCGGTCTATTCGGTCCGCGTCATGGCGGAAGCCGGTTGCTATGCGCTGCTGGCGCTCGGCCTCACCATCCAGTGGGGCTATGCCGGCATGTTCAATATCGGCATCATGGGCTTCCTCGCCGCCGGTGCCGCGAGTTCGATGTTGATTTCCTTCCCGGCAAATCCGAAATTCTGGGCTTCGCCCGGCCCGATGCTCATCGTGGTCTTCATTGCCAAGCTCGTCGCCTGCGGCGTCGCCATCTGGCTCGCCAACAAGGCGGAACGGATCGGTATCAGCCGCCGTCTCAAGGGCGTCGTCGTCACCCTCGTCCTGATCGCCTCCTTCATCGTCATTTCGCGCCACATGACGCGGATGTCGCATGAGATCGAAAGCACGAGCGGCTGGATCGGGGGCCTCGGCCTGCCGGTTCTCGTCGGCTGGGCCGTCGCCGGTGTCGTCGCGGCGATCATCGCCTGGGCGGTCGGCAAGATCTGCCTCGGGCTGCGGTCCGATTATCTGGCGATCGCGACGCTCGGCATCGCCGCCATCATCAAGACCTTCCTGAAGAACGCCGACTGGCTGACGCGCGGCACGCTGACGGTTTCGCCGCTGCCCTGGCCGGTGCCGACGCCGGCGAATGGCCATTTCATCCTTGCCCGCAGCCTCTATCTCTCGGTCGTCGTGGTCATCATGGTGCTGCTCTATCTCCTGCTGCAACGGGCCTATTACGCGCCCTGGGGCCGGATGATGCGCGCCATCCGCGACAATGAGGACGCCGCCGAGGCGATGGGCAAGGACGTGACGAAGCGGCGCCTGCAGATCTTCGTGCTCGGCTGCATCCCGATGGGGGTCGGCGGCGCGATGCTGATTCATTTCGCTCAGATTTACGATCCCTCCGCCTTCGTCGACCTGAACTACACCTTCCTGATCTGGGTGATGGTGATCGTCGGCGGCGCCGGCAACAATCGCGGCGCGATCTTCGGCGCGGTCTTCGTCTATATCGTCTGGACGGTTTCGGCGCCGATCGCACTATGGCTGTTCCATCTGGTCGCCTACTACGGCCACCAGTGGGTCGGCTGGCAGCCGCCTTCCGACCTCGACAGCCGGGCGCTCGAAATGCGCGTCTTCGTCGTCGGCCTGGCGATCACGCTGGTGCTGCGCTACGCGCCGCGCGGTGTGCTGCCGGAACCGCAGGCACGGCACTGATGAGACAGCCGCCCGCGCGTGGGCGGCTGCCGGAAGGGGGCTCTATTCCGTACCGCGCTCGCGGCGCGCCAGCATGTTGAGTCCCTCGACCAGG
>SCRB01000926.1 GCA_004299545.1 Rhizobiaceae bacterium | reverse complement strand
GCAAAGCGTCATCTCGCCGGTCATCTAGACCTCGCTTTATTTCGTTGTCTTCGGCGCGGCAATCGGGTCGCGCATCAGCGAGGTGAACGGGATCAGCTACGGCGCCTTCATCGTGCCGGGGCTGCTGATGCTATCCCTCCTCCAGCAGAGCGTCTCCAACGCCTCCTTCGGCATCTATTTCCCGAAATTCGTCGGCACGATCTACGAATTGCTCTCCGCGCCGATCTCGTATCTGGAGATCGTGGCGAGCTTCGTCGGCGCGGCAGCGACCAAGTCGATCATCCTCGGCCTCATCATCCTGGCGACGGCGGCTTTGTTTGTGCCGCTCAGGATTGAGCATCCCTTCGTCATGGTGCTTTTCCTGGTGCTGACGGCAGTGACGTTCAGCCTGCTCGGCTTCATCATCGGTATCTGGGCCGACGGGTTCGAGAAGTTGCAGATCGTGCCGCTCCTGATCATCACGCCGCTCACCTTCCTCGGCGGCAGCTTCTACTCCATCCACATGCTGCCGCCGCTCTGGCAGACGATCACGCTTTTCAATCCGGTAATCTATCTGGTCAGCGGCTTCCGCTGGAGTTTCTACGGGCAGGCGGACGTCAATGTCGCCCTAAGCATCGGCATGACCTTCGTCTTTCTTGCCATATGCCTCGGTATCGTGGCGTGGATCTTCAAGACCGGCTACCGCCTCAAGAACTGATCCGGCCCTGTCCAGGCGTCAACCGATAGCGATAAGGCCGTTGACTTGAGCGCCCGGCGCCCATTATATCGCGACGCGTTCAGCCGGAAGGCTTTGGAACGGGCGATTAGCTCAGCGGGAGAGCACACCCTTCACACGGGTGGGGTCGCAGGTTCAATCCCTGCATCGCCCACCATTCCCGGATGGCGTATCTGGCTGGAGGCTCTGCATGCAGCACGGTTTTGACGATTTGACGATCAGGATCGGGCGCCCGGCGCTCGGCATTGCTGTCATTGCTGCCCAACTCGTCACAGCGACAATGATCCTGCTTCCGCTTGCCGCCTGCGGTGGCTCGCCGATGCGTGTCGAATCCCGCTATGTGGAGCCCGGCCCCGTCGAGCCGACGATCGAACAGCGATTGGCGGTCGAGCGTCAGAAGGCCCGGCGCGGCCACGACTGAGCCTTCGGGCGCCGATATTTCGGCCCCTCATCGTGCCGGTACGTCCCTTCGCGCCACGCTCTAACGTGCTGGCCGCACCCAGACCTTGTTGTCATGGACCGGCGCACCGCCATAAGGTGCAGGCGCGTCCGAGCCGGTCAGCACGTTGATCCCCTCGCCGCGCTCATGCGCGCTGTTCGGCCAGATGCCTTCCGCGATCACGACGCCGCGGCGCAACCCTTCGAAGAATTTCGCGTGCAGAACCACCTCGCCGCGCATATTGCCGATCTCGACACGGCTGCCCTCTTCGATGCCAAGCGCCGAGGCATCGTCGGGACGGATCAGCAGTTGCGGCCGCCCCTCCTTCGCCTGCGACACCGGCGTTTCGGTGAAAGTCGAGTTCAGGAAATTACGCGCCGGTGAGGTTGCGAGCCGGAAGGGATGCTCTTCGTCGGCCACCTCAATCAGGTCGACATGGTCGGGGAATTCCGGCAACCGCTCGTAGGGGCCAAAGATGCCCATGGAACGCGGCGGCCGGTTCGGCGCGGCCTGCCCTGTCCAGTTCGGCTTGAAATGGAACTTCTTGTCCGCATGGCCGAAGCCGTTGAGGTAATGCGCCTCCTCGAAGGGCGGCTGCTGATCGCTCCATTTCTCCTCGCGGAACGTATCGAACGTGCCGAGTCCCTTCTTGGCAAGCATCACGTCGATATGCTCGCGCTCGGTCATGCCGAAGCCCGGCAGATGCGCCACGCCGAGGCGCTTCGCCAGTTCCTCGATGACGAAATGATTTGTCCTTGGTCCCTCCGGCGGCTCGACCAGCTTCGGCCCGAGCGTGATGTGCTGGTTGCCGCCGCCCTTGTAGATGTCGTCATGCTCCAGAAACATCGTCGCCGGGAGGACGACATCGGCAAGCTTCGCCGTGTCGGTCATGAACTGCTCGTGGACACACGTGAACAGATCGTCGCGCAGAAAGCCCTGCCGCACCAGCCGCTGCTCGGGCGCGACATTGGCGGGGTTGGTGTTCTGGATCAGCATCGCCGTCACCGGCGGGCCGCCATAAAGCGCGTCCGCCCGGCCGACGAGCACCGGACCAATGCGCGAATGATCGAGATAGCGGATCTTCGGGTCGCGCAGGCGCCGGCCTTCCACAAGATCCATATCGAGCTTGAGGATGCCGGAATTCGAATGGAAGGCGCCGCCGCCTTCATATTGCCAGGCGCCGGTGACGGCGGCGATGCAGGAAGCGGCGTGCATGGCGACAGGCCCGTTGCGCTGGCGCGAGAAGCCGTAGCCGAGGCGGAAGAAAGTCCTTTTGGTCGTGCCGACAAGCCGTGCGAAAGCCTCGATCTCCGCCACCGAAAGCCCGGTAATGGCAGAGGCCCATTCCGGCGTCCGCGTCTGAAGATGCGCTTCCAGCCCCTTCGGATCGTCGGTATATTTTTCAAGATAGGCCCGGTCGGCCATCCCCTCGCGGAAAAGCACGTGCATGACCGCGCAGGCGAGCGCCGCATCCGTGCCCGGCCTGACGATCAGGCCGATATCCGCCTGTTTCATCGTGGCGTTTTCGTAGATGTCCACGACGACGATCTTGGCGCCGCGCTCCTTGCGCGCCCGGATCGCATGGGTCATCACATTGACCTGCGTGACCACGGCGTTGGTGCCCCAGATCACCACGCAATCCGACTTCGCCATCTCGCGCGGATCCGGGCCGGCGAGCTTGCCCGTTCCCATCATCCAGCCGGTCCAGGCCAGGTTGGTACAGATCGAGCCGAAAAAGCCGGAATAGCGCTTGGCGTGGCGCAGCCGCTCGATGCCGTCGCGCTGAACCAGGCCCATCGTGCCGGCATAGAAATAGGGCCAGACCGTCTCGGAGCCGTATTTTTCTTCCGCCGCGATGAATTTTTCGGCAACGACGTCCAGCGCCGCTTCCCAGCTTGCTTCCTTCCAGCCACCCTCGCCCTTGGCACCGGCGCGGATGAGCGGCTTCAGAAGACGGTCTGGATGATGCAGGCGGTCCGCATAGCGCGCGACCTTGGCACAGACGACGCCCGCCGTATAGCTGTTCGTCCGCGCGCCATGGATACGGCCGACGCGGTTCTCTCCAGGAAGTTCGACCTCAAGGGCGCAGGTGGAAGGGCAGTCGTGCGGGCAGGCCGAATGACCGATATCGATCTTCGCAAGCGTATTCATACTCTCTCCCTACCGCATTCCACCGGCCCGTTGTAGAGCCAACCCATGAATTATCGCCATCAATATCATGCCGGGAACTTCGCCGACGTTTTCAAGCACGCGGTCATGGTGCGCATTATCGAATACCTGAAAAGGAAGGAGAAGGCGTTCCGCGTCATCGACACCCATGCCGGCATCGGCCTCTATGATCTGTCATCGACAGAGGCGCGCAAG
>SCRB01000925.1 GCA_004299545.1 Rhizobiaceae bacterium | reverse complement strand
CCTGCTCGACGAGGTCGAGAAGGAGCACGCAATGAGGATGCTGATCGACGCCGTCGGTCAGGAGGCCGCCCTGGTCGAAGCCGACATAGCCGGGAGGGGCGCCGATCAGCCGCGACACGGTATGACGCTCCATATATTCCGACATGTCGAAGCGCAGAAGCTCGACGCCGAGCGACGCGGCAAGCTGCTTGGCCACCTCGGTCTTGCCGACGCCGGTCGGACCGGAGAAGAGGTAGGAGCCGATCGGCTTGTCGGGTTCGCGTAGGCCGGCGCGGGCGAGCTTGATCGAAGACGAGAGCGCCTCGATCGCCGTTTCCTGTCCGTAGACGACACGCTTCAGTTCTTCATCGAGGCCGGCCAGCACCTTCTCGTCGTCGGCCGAAACGGTTTTCGCCGGAATCCGCGCCATCGTCGCGACGGTCGCCTCGATCTCCCTGACGCTGATCGTCTTCTTGCGCCGGCTTTCCGGCAAGAGCATCTGCGAGGCGCCCGTCTCGTCGATCACGTCGATCGCCTTGTCGGGCAGTTTCCGGTCGGAGATGTAGCGTGCGGAAAGCTCCACCGCCGCCTTGATGGCGTCGTTGGTATAGCGGACCTTGTGGAAGTTCTCGTAGTAGGGTTTCAGCCCCTTCATGATCGCGATGGCGTCGTCGAGCGTCGGTTCGTTGACGTCGATCTTCTGGAAACGGCGGACGAGCGCCCTGTCCTTCTCGAAGAACTGGCGGAATTCCTTGTAGGTGGTCGAACCGATGCAGCGGATCGCGCCGGAGGAAAGCGCCGGTTTCAGAAGGTTCGATGCGTCCATGGCGCCGCCCGAGGTGGCACCGGCGCCGATTACCGTATGGATCTCGTCGATAAACAGGATCGCGCCGGGAAAATCCTCAAGCTCCTTGACGACCTGTTTCAGCCGCTCCTCGAAATCGCCTCGATAGCGGGTTCCCGCCAGGAGCGTTCCCATGTCGAGCGCGAAGATCGTCGCATCCTCCAGGACGGCCGGCACTTCGCCCTCGACGATGCGCTTGGCGAGCCCTTCCGCGATCGCCGTCTTGCCGACGCCCGGATCGCCCACATAGAGCGGATTGTTCTTCGAACGGCGGCACAGAACCTGGATCGTCCGGTTGATCTCTGGCCCGCGCCCGATCAGAGGGTCGATGCGGCCGGACTTGGCTTTCTGGTTGAGGTTGACGCAATAGGCGCTCAAGGCGTCCTGCTGCTTCTTCTTGCCGGTTTCCTCGCCCTGCTCCGCACCGCCCGGGGCATGATCGTCGTCGGCAGCGCCGCGTGGCGGACGGGCCTCGCCCGAACCGGGCCGCTTGGCGATGCCATGGGAGATGTAGTTGACGGCGTCGTAGCGCGTCATCTGCTGTTCCTGCAGGAAATACGCCGCATGGCTTTCCCGCTCGGCGAAGATGGCGACGAGAACGTTGGCGCCGGAAACCTCTTCGCGGCCGGAGGACTGGACGTGAATCACCGCGCGCTGGATGACGCGCTGGAAACCGGCCGTGGGTTTGGAATCCTCGTCATAGCCGGTGACGAGATTGTCGAGTTCGGTGTCGATATAGGTCAGCACCGTGCGCTTGAGCTCATCGAGATCGACATTGCAGGCGCGCATGACCGCGCCGGCGTCGCTGTCGTCGATCAATGCAAGCAACAGGTGCTCGAGCGTCGCATATTCGTGGTGGCGCTCGTTGGCATAGGTCAGCGCCTGGTGCAGCGCTCTTTCAAGGCCTTGGGAGAAAGCCGGCATAAATCCTCACTTCTTCTCCATCACGCATTGCAACGGGTGCTGATGCTGACGGGCAAAGTCCATGACCTGGGTCACTTTGGTCTCGGCGACTTCGAATGTATAGACCCCGCATTCACCGACGCCGTGATTGTGAACGTGGAGCATGATGCGCGTCGCATCGTCCCGGTTCTTTTGGAAGAACCGCTCCAGAACATGAACGACGAACTCCATCGGCGTGTAATCGTCATTGAGGATGAGCACGCGATAAAGGCTGGGCTTTTTCGTCTTCGTCTTCGGGCGCGCGATGACAGCCGTGCCGCGGCCGGAGCCATTTCCCCGGTCGTCTCCCGCCTGTGATCTGGCAGCCAATCCGAGCATGGCATCCCCGCCGATGGACAATCTTTCCTTCCTCTGCCTCGACGATCCTGTTCCGAAGCATTGCATGTAGGTATCTCCACCCTGATTGTAAGGCCTTCTTTCGTGCTGA
>SCRB01000924.1 GCA_004299545.1 Rhizobiaceae bacterium | reverse complement strand
GGATTTCGGCAACACCGTCCTTATCCGCCATGATGACAGGCTGGTCACGGTCTATGGCCATAACGGCAAGCTCGAAGTGACGCGCGGCGAGAAGGTGCGGCGCGGCCAGGAGATCGCCCTGTCGGGTATGAGCGGGACGACGCCTTCGCCGCGACTGCATTTCGAGGTGCGCAAGAATTCGGCGCCGGTCAATCCGACGAAGTATCTCGAATAAGGCCGGCCTCGAGGGGCAAAGCCGCAGGCCGAAACCAGCCTCGGCTATCAGTCCTTCAGTTTCTGTCCCAGCCGCCCGGCGAGATCCTGCACGAACTGCCACGCGACGCGGCCTGAGCGCCCGCCGCGCGTCGTCGCCCACTCAAGCGCCTCGGCGCGCAACTCGCCCTCGCTGATCCTGAGGCCGTGATAGGCGGCATAGCCCGCGATCATATCGAGATACTCCTCTTGCGAGCATCTGTGGAATCCGAGCCACAGACCGAAGCGGTCCGACAGCGACACTTTTTCCTCGACCGCTTCCGAGGGATTGATCGCGGTCGAGCGCTCGTTGTCGATCATGTCCCGCGGCAGCAGATGCCGGCGGTTCGACGTGGCGTAGAAGATGACGTTCACCGGGCGCCCCTCGACGCCGCCTTCGAGCGCCGCCTTCAGCGATTTGTAGGATGTGTCGTCGTGATCGAACGACAGGTCGTCGCAGAAGAGAATGAAGCGGAACGGCGCTTTTTTGAGAAGCGTCATCAGCGTCGGCAGCGTGTCGATGTCCTCGCGGTGGATTTCGATCAGTTTCAGCGGCGTTTCGCCTTCTTTCAACTGCCCGTTGATCGTCGCGTGGACCGCCTTGACGAGGGAGGATTTGCCCATGCCGCGCGCGCCCCACAAAAGGGCATTGTTGGCGGGGAGGCCGGCGGCGAAGCGTTCCGTGTTCTCCTGCAGGATGCCGCGTACATGATCGACGCCCCGGATGAGGCCGATATCGATGCGGTTCACGCGTGTGACGGGATCGAGATAACCAGGGTCCGCCACCCAAACGAAGCAGTCGGCCGTCGCGATATCCGTCTCGGGTGGGTGCGGCGGAGCAAGTCGCGACACGGCTTCGATCAGCCGGTCGATTTTCTCCCCGAGAAGGTTTATTGCGGGATCGGTCATATTGTTCATCGCGGTTATCGTGCTTTTTCGATCGCTTCGCGCTCTAACATGCGGAAGGAGCGGGGAAAAGCGCCGTTCACGTTTCTTTGCGCGGTTGCAAAGGTCGCGTCAGCGTCTATATTCCGCCCACTTTTCGACAGCCCCGACGGGGCTTTCCTCTTATCATGGAGTTCTTCATGTTCGTGACACCGGCATACGCGCAGGCAGCCACTGGCGGTACGCCGGAAACGCTGATCAGCATCCTTCCGTTCATTCTGATCTTCGTTATTATGTACTTCCTGATCATCCGGCCCCAGCGTACGCAGGCAAAGAAGCGCGGCGACATGCTAAAGGCGCTGCGGCGGGGCGATACCGTCGTGACAGGCGGCGGCCTTGTCGGCAAGGTGACGAAGGTGCAGGACAACAGCAACGAGGTCGAGATCGATCTCGGCGGCGGAATGAAGGTCACCGCTGTGCGCTCCACCATCGCCGAAGTGCGGGTGCGGGAACCGGTGGCGAACCAGAACGCCAAGAAATAGCCGCATTCGGAGCCGACCCGGGCGCCCAATAAGACAAACGGATAACAGGTAATGTTGTATTTCACGCGCTGGAAGACGGTTTTGATCTGGCTTGCCGTCTTGGCCGGCGTGTTCTTTGCTATTCCCAACGTCCTGCCTGTCTCGTTCCTGGCCAGGATACCGGCCTGGATCCCCCATAAGCAGATGACGCTCGGCCTCGATTTGCAGGGCGGCTCTCACATATTGCTGCAACTCGACCACAAGGATCTCATCCATGACAGGATGAACGCCACGCGCGACGACATCCGTACGAAGCTGCGCAATGCCCGGATAGGCTATACGGGGCTGGTGGCGAGCGGAAAATCGATACAGGTCCGCATTACCGATCCGAAGCAGCTCGACGCCGCCCGCAAGGCTCTCGAGTCCCTGACGCAGCCCATCGCTTCCGGTCTGTTCGGCGGCGGTTCGGTTCAGGAAACGGCGGAATCCGAACCCGGCAACAACGTACTGCGCTATACGCTGACCGACGAAGGGATCAATTATCGTATCTCGTCCGCGATCACGAAGTCGATCGAGGTCGTCAGCCGCCGCGTCAACGAACTTGGCACCACCGAACCGATCATCCAGCGTCAGGGCACGGACCGCATTCTCGTCCAGGTGCCGGGCTTGCAGGACCCGGATCGGCTCAAGGAAATCCTCGGCAAGACCGCCAAGCTGACTTTCCAGATGGTCGATCAGTCCGGCTCCG
>SCRB01000923.1 GCA_004299545.1 Rhizobiaceae bacterium | reverse complement strand
GGATATGAATTGCGGCGGTTTGTAAATATCGTTAATGTCTCGCGTGAAAGATACGGACCGACAACGGCGTTCATCTGCTGACGTTACTCGGCAGTAACAGGGAGTTCGACGTATCGGCGTACGAGGGAAAAGAGAACGAATGGCGGGACAAGTAACACGGAGTATTCGCGTACAATCTGTTCGACGCATGCTCGTTCTGCGCGGCACGGCGCTCCTTCATGACATGGTGATGGGGACTGCGGCGTTCTTCCTCGGCCTCGTGCTCAGGCTCGATATCAGCGGGACATCGGAACATATCGGCGAATATGTGGTGGCGGCGGCTCTGTTCGGCGTCATCGTCGGCACGATTGGTTTCGTCCTCGGGATGAATCGGGGCGTCTGGCGTTACGCCTCATTGCCGGATCTGGCCGCCATCGTAAAGACAGCCACCGCCTCATCGGTCGTCTTTGTCGCGGCGCATTTCTTCCTTGTCCGGCTTGAGGCCATTCCGCGCTCGTCCATCGTCATCACATGGGCTTTCCTGATCGTCTTCCTGACCATGCCGCGGGCCGCGTACCGGCTGTACAGGAACGGCCGCGACAGGCGCCGCCGGAACACAAGCCGGCCCATCCCCACGAAGCGTGCCCTTCTGGTCGGTGCGACGGACAATGCGGACCTGTTTCTCAAGCTCAGCCGTGAGCGGCGCGACGTGCCGTTTGAAATCGTCGCCATACTCGACGAGCGCGGGCGCCGAACCGGCCGCTTCATCCACGGCATTCCGGTCCTGGGGCCGATCGAGAAACTGCCCCAGATCATGGAACGTTTCGAGCTACAGCAGCGTCGGCCGGAAGCGCTCATCCTTACCCGCACGCGCGAGGATTACGAGCGGCGCGCCAGCCTGGAGAAGCTGATCGAAGCGGCGACCCTGAACCATCTCGAAATGCTGCGGCTTCCCAACCTTCTGGAGATGAAGCGTTTCGATTCCGACATCGAAATCCGGCCGATCAAGCTGGAAGACCTCCTCCAGCGCCCTCCGGTGAGCCTCGACATGAGCGAGGTCAAGGCAATGATCGAAGGCAAGTCGGTTCTGATTACCGGCGCCGGGGGATCGATCGGTTCGGAGCTTGTCAGGCAGGTGGCGCGGCTGTCGCCGAAACGCATGATCCTGCTCGATGCCAACGAATATCTGCTCTATTCCATCGAGCGCGAGGTAGCCTCTTTTGCGTCGGCCGTCGCCTTCGAGGCACTGTTGTGCAACGTGCGCGAAAAAGCGACGGTTTTGCGCCTGTTCGAGGCCCAGCGCCCCGACGTCATCTTTCATGCGGCGGCACTCAAGCACGTGCCGGTCGTCGAAGCACAGCCCCTCGAAGGCATCTTCACCAATGCGATCGGGACCCAGAACGTCGCGGAGGCGGCGGTTCATGTGAAGGCGGCCGCCATGGTCGTCGTTTCGACCGACAAGGCGGTCAATCCCGCCAATGTCATGGGCGCCAGCAAAAGAATGGCGGAAATGTTCTGTCAGGCCATGGATGTGAATCCCGGCCAGAGCACCACGCGCTTCGTCACCGTCAGGTTCGGCAACGTGCTCGGCTCGTCCGGGTCGGTCGTGCCGCTCTTCGAGAGCCAGATCCGGCAGGGCGGACCGGTCACGGTCACGCATCCGGATATCGAGCGCTATTTCATGACGATCCCCGAGGCGTGCCTGCTTCTCATGCAGGCGGCGGCGCACAGCCTCAACCGGCAGGACGAGCGCGGCAGGATTTTCGTCCTCGACATGGGCGAACCGGTCAAGATCGTCGATCTGGCACGCAATCTCATCCGCCTCTCGGGCCTCAGGCCCGAGGAAGACATCAAGATCATCTACAGGGGTCTCAGGCCGGGAGAAAAGCTTTACGAAGAGCTGTTCTATTCCAAGGAGTCCCTGAAGCAGACGGGAGCGAAAGGCATCTTCATGGCCTTTCCCCATGCGGTCGAGCGGCAGGTCATCGCCCGTGTCTTCGACGAAATGCGCCGCATGATCGACCAGAACAACCTGGCGGGAGCGCTCCGGCTCCTGAAATCGACCGTCACGGATTTCTCTCCGGGCGCCGAAGTCCGCTCGATGATGGAGAAAGACACAGGGACGCCAAGCGGCGACGCTCCCATACTCCAGCTCATGCCCAAAGAACCTGGATGAACAACCGCACCATCACATAATCATATGACGCCTGCCCGGCGCATGGTTCCGCTGCAAAACCAACAAGTGCCTGAGGCGCGGGGCGACCGGCGCGGAGGTTTCGGTGGCTGAAAAGCAGGAACCGGACCAGGTCGCGATGATGCGGGAGATCGTCGCGCTGGCCGAAAAGCAGACGGCGTATTCCGTCGAGCGCTCGGAGATGTCAGAGGTGCGGTCCTACCAGAACGCCGAACGTACGTTGTCTGTGTGGGTGCGAACGGCACTGGCTTTGATCATCTGCGGGCTGGCCATCGACCGCTTCGGCCTGATCGTCATCGGAAACAGGGGCGAGGCCCCATACGCGGCACCGGGTGGCAGGGTGCTGCTCGACCGCCTATCCGACTGGACAAGCATCGGGCTCGTGCTGCTCGGCGTCGTCATGGTGGCGGCGACCGGGCTGCGCTTCCTGGCCTATGCGCTGGCGTGGCGGCGCCAGCACCGGCCGCCGCCCTATCACGGCCCCTATCTGGCGCCGTTCTTCGCGCTGATGGTGGCATTGTTCGGGGTCGCGCTGCTTGCCATCATGGTGGCGGCAATGATGTGATGCGAGAACGACGGGGGCGGATGTCTTCGCCCCCGCCACGCGCTTAGAATTTCTCTTTCGCGTAGATTTCCTGCGCGTTCTCCGGGGTGATCAGCTGGGTCGGGACCGTTACCACCCGCGGCACGGATTCGGCGCAGTCGATCAGGATTTTCTTGGCGAGATCGAGCGCTTCCGCCGCGCCGGTCGGATAGACGAGCGTCGCGGCCCACTGGCCTTCGGCGACGGAATGGATTCCACCCGAGGGTCCGGGCAGCCCGTCGGTGCCGATGATCTTTATGTCCTTTTCCTTGCCGACCTGCTTGGCGGCGATATAGGCGCCCGCCGCGGCAAGGTCGTTGCTGGTATAGACAAGCTTGATGTCGGGATGCGCCTGCAACATGGCGGAGAAAACCGTCACCGCCTTGTCCTCCATCCAGTCCACCGGCTGAACAGCGACGACCTTCAGTTTTGGATTATCGGCAATGCCTTTCTTGAAACCGTCGAGCCGTTCGATCGCCGGCGACGAACTCGGCAGGCCTTCGAGGATTGCCACATCTCCGCCATCGGGGAGCAGTTTCTTGGCATACTGGCCCGCTTCCTCCGCGATCTTCTCGTTATCGCCGCCGACGAAGCTTGTGTAGTCTTCGCCATTGGTCTTGCGGTCGAGCTCGATCACCGGAATGCCGGCTTTGTAGACGCGCGAGACGACGGGCGTCAGCGGCGCGGCTTCGAAGGGCGAGATGAACAGGATGTCGACCTGCTGGGTCAGGAAGTTCTCGACCTGCGACACCTGGGTGTTGTCGCTTGCCTGCCCGTCGGCGATCACGAGCTTGAATTGCGGATAGTTTTTCACCAGCCGCTCGAGTTCGTGATTGACGTGCGAGCGATAGGGTTCCTTGAAATTCGCCTGCGAGAAACCGATGACATATTTGTCGTTCGGGCCGCATGTCTTCGCCAGCGGCTTGGCGTCGGCGGCGGAAAGCGCGATCATCGCGGCGATCCCGACCCCTGCCGCAAGCAGTCCCCTGATAGATTTCGATCTGGTCATTGCCGTCTCTCCTCCTTGATCAGCGCGAACGTCCGTCGCGCCTTCCTACGAATGTCTGCAGCGCCGCCGCAGCCACGATGATCGCGCCCGTCGCCAGAAGCTGCATGGCGGCGCTCACGTCATTGAGTTGCAGGACATTGGCGAGCGCGCCGAGCATGACGGCGCCCGCTATGGTCCCGACCATTGTGCCCTCTCCCCCGAAGAGGTCGGTGCCGCCGATCACCACGGCGGCGATGGCGTTGAGTTCGTAGCCCGTGCCGTCGGTAGGGCTTCCGAAGGCGAACTGGCCGGCATGGACGATGCCGGCGACGCCGGAACAAAGACCGGTGATGCCGTAGACTGATATCTTGATCCATTCGACCGGAATGCCGGAGAGCCGCGCGGCGCGCTCATTGCCGCCGACGGCGAAGACATAGCGGCCGTAGCGCGTGTGGTTGAGGAAGAACGTCGCGATGACCGCCAGCACGAGGAAGACCAGCGTCGCGACGGGAAACGTATTGTCGAACAGGCGCTCGCCGAGCACGGCGAAGGCCGGCGGCGCGTTGCCAGGGCCGCTGCCATAGTTGATGTTGATGAACTGGTTGCCCGAGGCGATGAGGGCGAGGCCCCGCGCGGCCTGCAATCCGGCCAGCGTGACGATGAAGGCCTGGACGTGGAGCCTGGTCGAGATCGCCCCCTGGATCAGGCCGAAGAGCGTTGCGCAGGCGAGGACGAGCGGCAGTGTCGTCCACAGGCCCCAGCTTGCGTTGATCAGCAAAGCCGCCGTCAGAACGCTCGACAAGCCGAGTACGGCACCCACCGAAAGGTCGATCCCGGCGGCGATGATGACGAAGGTCATTCCGAGCGCCAGGATTCCGGTCTCCGAAATCGAACGGACGATGTTGGCGATATTGTCGGGCTGCAGGAAAAGGATATGGCCGTGGCGGCGCGGCGAGAAGGCGATCCCGCCCACGATGACCAGGATCAGGCCGAGAAGGCTCTGGAAACGGACGACGTAATCGAGAGGCCGCTGTTTCGGCCTGGCCGCTGCCTGCGGCACATCAATCGGAGGATTCGCGGTTTCATTCGTCATGCTGCCTCGACCCCGCTTGTGCTTGCATGACGAATTTCCTCTTCACTCGCGCCTGCCGCGAATTCCGCGATGGTCCTTCCCCTCGACATGACGACGATCCGGTCGCACAGGCCGATCAGTTCCGGCAGTTCCGACGAAGCCACGAGGACACCCAGACCCTTCGCCGTGAGTTCCCTGAGTTGCGCATAGATTTCAGCCTTGGCGCCGACATCGACACCGCGCGTCGGCTCGTCGAGCAGGAGAAGGCGCGGGTCGCTGACAAGTTCCTTGGCGAACACCACCTTCTGCTGGTTGCCGCCGGAAAGATTGACGACCAGCGCCTCGGGCAGTTTCGGGCGCACGTCGAAGCGAGACAGCGCGTCCGCCACGTAGCGCCGTTCCTTCCGTGGCGCCACGAGCGCCCACGGCGTGATCCGCTTCAGGGTGGACAGGACGACGTTCTGGCCGACCGAATGTTTGAGGACGAGGCCGGTGCCGCGGCGGTCGTCGGTCACATAGGCGATGGCGGCACGGCGTGCGGCGGCGATCGTACCGAGGCGGGAAGGCCTGCCGTCGATGAGGGTCGTCCCGGACCAGTGTCCTGTCACCTCGAATCCGTAAAGCGCCGAAAGAAGCTCGGTGCGACCGACCCCCATCAACCCTGCCAGACCGACAATCTCTCCCTCATGCACTGTCAGGGAGACATCACGGGCGGCTTGCCATCCCGCGCGTTCCACGGCGGGATCGAAACGGGCATGGTCCAGCCGTAGCAGTTCACGACCGACCCTCGTTGCCCGGGGCGGGAAGAGATCCTCGAAGGAACGGCCGACCAGCATCCGCACCAGTTCGGCCTGCGGCGCGTCGGCGCTCGCTTCCCCCGCCACACGGCCATCGCGCATGACCGTGACGCGATCCGCGACACGCGGTACCTCCTCAAGGCGGTGGGAGATATAGATGACGCCGACGCCCCGCGCGCACAGTTCA
>SCRB01000922.1 GCA_004299545.1 Rhizobiaceae bacterium | reverse complement strand
CGCGGCGGGAAATTGCGCGAGATGGCTGACGAGAAGCGGCGCCTCCCTCACTTTGACGGAAACGATCGCGGAAAGCGGCACCTGCCCGGCGCCTGACGACGGCAGATAGATGGCGTTCAGCGAATCCAGCGTGTGCTGGAGTTCAGGGTCGGCTTCCAGGATGACGCGATACTGGTTCGATTGCGTGAAGATGGTCGAGATGATGCGCTGGCCGAAAGCATCGTAAAGCGCGTTATCGACGGTCGCCGGCGTGATACCGAAGCGCGCGGCTGCGGCGCGATCGATTGTGATGTCGGCGGCAAGGCCGTCCTGCTGGCTGTTGTTGGTAACGTCGGCGAGTTCTGGCAGCGCGGCGAGCCGCGCCGTGAGCGTTTTCGTCCATTTCGCCAGTTCGGCCGGGTCGGCATCCTGCAGGACGAACTGGTACTGTGTCGGGCTGACGGCGGTATCGACCGTCAGGTCCTGAACGGGCTGCATGTAGAGCGAGATGCCGATGACGCTTGCCGTCTCGCGGCGCAACCGCCGGATGATTTCGGCGGCGCTTGCCGTGCGCTCGTCCTTCGGCTTCAGATTGATCAGCATATGGCCGCTGTTCAATGTCAGATTGTCGCCATCGACGCCGATGAAGGAGGACAGGCTGGCGACATCCGGGTCCTTGAGGATCACCGTGGCGAGGTCTTCCCGATGTTTCGCCATTTCAGCATAGGAGACGTTGCCCGCTGCCTGCGTGACGGCCTGGATCGCGCCCGTATCCTGTTCGGGAAAGAAGCCCTTTGGAATGACGACATAGAGATAGGCTGTGAGGGCCAACGTCGCGACGGCGACCAGAAGGATGAAAGCCTGACGATCGAGGACCCAGCGCAGGCCCGCGGCATAACCCTCCGTCACGCGATCGAACAAGGCTTGGCTCTTGCGGCCGATCCAGCCTTGCCGGCGCTCAACTGCCGGGCGCAGCAGTCTGGCGCACATCATCGGCACCAGCGTCAGCGAGACAAGGGCCGAGATGACGATGGCGATGGAGAGCGTTATGGCGAATTCGTGGAACAGATGGCCGACGACATCGCCCATGAAAAGCAGCGGTATCAGGACCGCGATCAGCGAAACCGTCAGTGAAATGATGGTGAAACCGATCTGTGCGGACCCTTTCAGTGCCGCGGCAAGGGGTTTCTCGCCTTCTTCGATGAAGCGGGAAATGTTCTCGATCATGACGATCGCGTCATCGACGACGAAGCCCGATGCAATCGTGAGCGCCATCAGCGACAGATTGTCGAGGCTGAAACCCCACAGATACATCACCGCGAAGGTGCCGACGAGCGACAGCGGCACCGACAGGCTGGGGATAATGGTCGCGGGCACGTTGCGCAGGAAGAGGAAGATGACGAGGACGACGAGAAGGACGGCGAGGCCGAGTTCGAACTGGACGTCACGCACCGAGGCGCGGATCGTGGTCGTCCGGTCGGTCAGCGGGGTGACGCTGACCGATCGCGGCAGCGAGGCGCTGAGTTGCGGCAGAAGCGCCTTGATCGAATCCACGACCTGGATGACATTCGCGCCGGGCTGCCTCTGTATGTTGATGATGATTGCCGGCGTCGTGTTCATCCAGGCGCCGAGCTTGGTGTTCTCCGGCCCTTTAACGATGTCGGCGACGGCGGAAAGCCTGACCGGCGCGCCATTGCGATAGGCGATCACCGCATCGGCATATTGCGACGGATCCTCGATCTGGTCGTTGGCGTTGATCGTATAGGAGCGGGCCGGACCGTCGAAACTGCCCTTCGGCGTGTTGACGTTGAGATTTGCGATGGTGGTACGCAGATCGTCGATATTGAGCCCCATCGACGACAGCGCCCGCAAATTGACGCGGACGCGCACCGCCGGCCGGTTGCCGCCGCTGAGCGAGACGAGCCCGACGCCGGCGATCTGCGATATCTTCTGTGCCAGACGCGTTTCGGCGTAATTCTGCACCTCGGTCAAAGGCAATGTCTTCGATGTCACCGCCAGCGTCAGAATGGGCGCGTCGGCCGGATTGACCTTGGCGTAGATCGGCGGCGCCGGCAGGTCCGAAGGCAAAAGGTTGCTTGCCGCGTTGATTGCCGCCTGGACCTCCTG
>SCRB01000921.1 GCA_004299545.1 Rhizobiaceae bacterium | reverse complement strand
CAGCGCGATCAGTGCGGTGATGTAGAGATCGGGCTTGGCCTGGATATGCGCCTGCCAGGCGACCGATGACGCCAGGAGAATCGAATGCAGCGCCAGGACGTTGATCAGCGCCAGCAGACGATTCTGATAGAGCATCATGAAACTGACGAGAACGAGCCCGCCGGCGAACATATGGGCGACGTCGAAGGCGAAGGGCGGCATCACATGCCTCCCGAAACGAAGAGGAGCAATGTGCCCAGAAGGCCGAGCATCAGCGCGATCCCGAGCAGATTGGGCACGCGGAACACCCGCATCTTGGCGATGACGGTCTCGAGCGTCGCCAACAGCAGGCTCGCGACGATCACCTTCAGGAGGTAGGCCAAAAGAGAGATCGCGTATGCGGACAGCCCGGCTGCTCCCGTGACCAGGCCGAATGGAAAAAAGATGCAGGCGATGACCGAGATATAGAGGAGCAGCTTCAGGGACGAGGCCCATTCGATCAAGGCGAGGTGACGGCCGGAATATTCGAGCACCATCGCTTCATGCACCATCGTTACTTCGAGATGCGTGGACGGATTGTCGACCGGGATGCGGGTATTCTCCGCGAGTGCGACGATGACGAGCGCGACGAGAGCCATGGCGAGCGAGACGCGCAATCCCGCCATATCCGCCATAAAGGCCGCGATGGTCGACAATTGCGTCGAGCCGGCGACGAGCGCGACCGTGAACACGACCATGATCATCGCCGGTTCGGCAAGCGATGCGATCATCATCTCGCGGCTAACGCCGATGCCGCCGAAGCTGGTTCCGGTATCGAGCGCGGCGACGGCCTGGACAAAGCGCGCCGCGCCCAGCAGCGCGACAATGGCGATCAGGTCACCGGCCCAACTGAAGAGAAGGCCGGCCTGGAATGTCGGAACAAGCGCCGCCGCCACCCAGGTCGCGGCGAAAACCAGATAGGGTGCGGTTCGAAACAGCCACGAACTGTTGTCGGCCAGCACGACATCCTTGCCGAACAGGCGCCTCAGGTCGCGGTAAGGCTGAAAGATCGACGGGCCGATCCGGCGCTGCAGCCGCGCCTTCATCTTGCGCGTGAGGCCGGTCAATGCCGGGGCAAGCGCCAGAACCAGCAGCATCTGCCCCAACTGGGCGGCGAGCGCGGCTATCATCCCCATATCGCGAGAACCACCAGGAGAACGACGAGGGCGATAAAGACAAATCCGAGATAGCGGCGGATCGTAAGGAACTGGATATGATTCAGGAGCGTTGCCGACGTGCCCACGGCGAATGCAATCGGCGCATAGGCGAAATCCCACACCGGATCGCGCAGAAACCTTTGCAGGCTGGCGGGCCGCGGGTCGCCGGGCGGTGGCATGGCGACTGTCTCGCGCGCGGCGAAGACCACGGTCGCGAATACCCGTCGCAGGGGCTGGGCGAGGCTGGTGGCGGAATATTGCGCGACGACGCCGAGCCCCGGATAGCCGCAGTCCCAGAAGGGTGCCTTGCGCACGACATGGGAGGCAAAGCGATGGATGGCGGCCGCGGCGAGGCAGGCGGTGGCGGCGACGAAACTGAAGAGCAGCAGGCCGTTATACGAACTGCGGCTTGCCGATACCGGTACGATGGACAGCCACGGAATGCTGGCCTGGGGCGGCATATGGCCGGCGACGAGCACCGTTGCGACCGGCTGAAGCCAATCGATGACGAAGCCAGGAAGGATTCCGGCAAGCAGGCAAAGAGCGGCGCAGACGAGCATTGCGCAGAGTGACCACGGATCGGTCTCGGTGGCCCTGGTGACGGCCTCTGTGCGCGCGCGGCCCAGATAGGTGGCGGCGAAGGCACGCACGAAGCAGGCGGCAGCAAGAGCAGCGGCGAGAGCCAGCAGCACGCCGATGGCAGGCACCAGCAGCTTCAAGCCCATTTGCGGCAGTTGCGGGCTGACGAGGATGCCCTGGAAGATCAGCCATTCGGAAGCAAAGCCGTTGAACGGCGGCAGCGCGGAGATAGCCATGCTGGCCACGAGGAACGCCGCGGCCGAGACCGGCATGCGATGGATCAGGCCTCCGAGCCGTTCCATGTTCCGCTCCCCGGTCGCCGCGATCACGGAGCCGGCACCGAAAAACAGGGTGCTCTTGAACAGCATATGGTTGAGGCCGTGAAACAGCGCCGCGGTCAGCGCCAGCGCGGCAGCGTCGGCGAAGCCGTTCGCCTTGAAGGCCAGAGCCAGGCCTGCGGCGATAAAAATGATGCCGACATTCTCGATGGTGCTGTAGGCAAGCACACGCTTGAGGTCGGTTTCCATCAACGCATAGAGCACGCCGACCGCGGCCGTCGCGCCGCCGAGCAGAAGTGCCGGCAGGCTCCACCACCAATCCGGGTTTCCCATCAGGTCGAAGGCGATCCGGATGAAGGCGTAGATGGCGACCTTGGTCATGACGCCGCTCATCAGCGCTGAAACGTGGCTTGGCGCTGCCGGATGCGCCAGCGGCAGCCAGACGTGCAATGGAATGAGACCCGCCTTGGAGCCGGCGCCGGCGACCGCCAGCATGAGTGCAAGCGCCGCCAATCCGGGCGAGAGATGATGGGCGCGGATGGCCTCGAAAGCATAATCGCCATGCGTACCGGCGAGCAATCCGAAGGCGAACAGCAGCGCGAATGTGCCGAAGCTCGCCATGATTAGATAGACGAACCCCGCATAGCCCGTCTCCGCCCTCCTGTGATGCACCATCACGAGAGCCCACGACGTCAACGACATGAGTTCCCAGGCGAACAGGAAGCTGTAGGCGTCGGCGGCGACGACCACGAGATTCATGGCCGCGAGAAAGGCGGGATAAAACGGCAGGACGCGCGCTGGTTCCGCTTCATGGCGCCCATAGCCGAGTGCATAAAGAGACGCGCTTGCCGCGCCGAAATTGACGATTGCAAGGAACGCACATGCCAGCGGATCGAGCCGGAAATGCGCACCAAGCCAGGGAAGCCCGAGGGGAAGAACAGCTTGCGAGGGCGCCTGGCGGATCGACAGGACGGCTAGAGCGCAAAGGAAAAGCGAGACGGCCAGGCAGAGGCCGTAGACGATCGACGAGGAAGCAGGACGGCGGGCCAGCACGATCGCCAGCACCGATAGACCGAGCAGCCCCGCGATACACACCAATACGGTCGGCATCAACGACCTCTCGGCCAGCCGGTGTGCACCAGATCGCCCATGTCGCTTGCCTAGCCTTTCAGCCGGACACCCCGGCCCCCGCCCGAACTGGTGGCGCCCTCGCCAATGAGCTCGATACCGGCGGCATCGAGCCCGGCGATCAGCTTCATGAGAGAGTCGACATTGCCGCGGACAACGCCGTCACTGGCTTCCATTCTCTGGATCGTCGGAAGGGAAAGGCCGGATCGCTCGGCGAGATCACGCTGGTCCATCGAGAGGAGCGCGCGAGCCGCTCGCATCTGCCCCGCGGTAATCATGTCGCTGTTTCCATATTTAATCCATGCACATACATGGTTCAGACGTCAATGTAAATACGCGAAGTAGCCATTGTTATGGTCCATATAGCATTTGTGCGCGCTACCCCGGTGTCGACCGGCATATTCGACCGGCAGACATGGATGCGGGTTTTTTGTTGAAGCCGCCCGGCGGCTGCGTGCCGGCACTTTGGTTATCGCTTAGGCTGCGTGATTTTTGCTGGAATTTTTACTGGAAACGGAGCGCCCTGTTCCGAGCGACGCCACGTTGCCGGAGGCAATCCGACGGATCGCTTGAATTCCCGACTGAAGTGATAGACGTCGCAAAATCCGCAAATCTCCGCGATTTCGGCGAGTGACATTGCGCTGTCGGCGATAAGCGCCTGCGCGTGCGTCAGCCTTTCGCGCAACAGCCATTGGTGAGGGCTGGTCCTCAGATGCTTGTCGAAGAGGCGCCTCAGATGCGATGGGCTGATCCTGGTCAGCACCGAGAGATCAACCCCGCTCCACCGTCTGCCGAGATCGGAGCGCATGGCGAGCATGGCCGCGGTCAACACCTCCGGAAAGCGCTCATGCGCAAAACGCGCGTGGTCGACCATCGTCAGAAATTCACCGACCATCTGGTTGAGCCTGAGATCGAGCCCCGTGGAGCGCGTCCGCATGACGAGGAACAGGCGATCGAACCAAGCCTGGAGCGCGGCGCCGTCGACGCGCCGCTGGAGTTGCGTGGCCGCATCACCGAGCGC
>SCRB01000920.1 GCA_004299545.1 Rhizobiaceae bacterium | reverse complement strand
GGAAGCAGGCCATGGAACGCCGCGTCACCATCGGCGCGGTTGCCAGGGCGATTGTTGACTCCATCGAACTTCTCAGTTAGCGTCTAGGAGTTGGCGGCAGTGCAGCCGCCGGAAATTTGCGGGTAATGGAGCCTCACGTCTTTCGCGGAAGCGATGCGTGGGGTTTTTGTTTTCAGGGATGCAGCGTATCCGCGCATCTGAACCCGCCTCGAAAAGTACGGCAACAAAGCCCTCGTAACGACCTGCCTATGGCAGCTCGCGACGGGGGCTTTTTCGGTTCCAGGGGAGAATAAAATGAACAGCACTCGTCGAAATTTCCTGAAAGCCAGCGCTGCGCTTGGAGCGGCATGTAGCGTCGGATTTCCCGACATCTGGATAAAGAACGCGTCGCTTGCCCATGCCGCCGGCGGCGAGGTCAAGGTCGGTATCCTTTATTCGCTGACCGGCACCACCGCGATCATCGAAAAATCGCTCAATCAGGCATGCCTCATGGCCATTGAGGAGATCAATGCCGCAGGTGGCATCAACGGCATGCAGATCAAGCCGGTGGTCGAGGATCCGGCATCCGACCCGGCGACTTTCGCCGAGAAGGCGCGCAAACTCGTCCTTGGAGACAAGTGCGTCAGCCTGTTCGGCTCCTACACTTCCGCAAGCCGCAAGGCCGTCCTCCCGGTCGTCGAAAAATATCACAACCTCTATTGGTATCCGACCCTTTACGAGGGGCGCGAATGCTCGCAGAACGTTATCTACACAGGAGCGGTTCCGAACCAGCAGCAGCAGGACTTCGTTCCGTGGCTGGTCAAGAATTTCGGCAAGAAATTCTATCTGATCGGGTCGAACTACATCTATCCGAAGGAAGAGAACAACGTCTGCAAGATCCTGCTGAAGCGGCTTGGCGGGGAAGTCGTGGGCGAGGAATATGTACCGCTCGGCCATTCGGAATTCAGCTCCGTGATCCAGAAGATCAAGGACACGCAGCCGAACGTCATCTTCTCGACCGTGGTCGGGGATTCCGTTGTCGCCCTTCATCGCCAGTATAAGGCCGCCGGTCTCGATCCGGCGAAGATGCCGATGGCGAGCCTGACGACGTCGGAAGAGGAGATCGCGGCCATGGGCGGCGAGTTCGCCGAGGGACACTTCACCTCGGCACCCTACTTCATGTCGTATGATTCGCCCGAAAACCAGAAATTCGTTGCGGCGTTCAAGAAGAAGTACGGCCCCGACAAGGTGACGAACTTCGTCTCCGAACCCGCCTATTTCCAGGTCTATCTCTTTAAGCAGGCCGTCGAGAAGCTTGGCGGCAAGGACATCACGCCTCCCGAAATTCGCAAGGCGTCCTGGGACCAGGAGTTCAAGGCACCCCAGGGTGTCGTGAAAATCGACCCGAAGAATTCGCACACCTATCTTTGGCCGAAGATCGGCGAGGCCCAGCGCAACGGGCAGTTCAAGATCATCGAACAGTCGAAGGAATCGATCGAGCCGAAGCCCTATTGGGCCTATCCGGGCCAGGTCTGCACGCCCGAGGGGCTGAAGCAGGCATAAGCGCTCGACGGCCGGACCATCGGCGGGGCGGCGCTCTTTCCGTATCGGATCGGCGTTCCCCCACTACCGCTCTTCATGCGGCGGAGCATGTCCCGGCGCTGCCAGGCCTCTCCGCCGCCCAAGCCGGACCTTCCGCCGGAGCCTTTGAATGTCGGATATCCTCAACCAAGTCTTCACCGGCCTCAGCCTTGCGTCGATCCTTTTGCTCGTCTCGCTCGGCCTGGCCATCATCTACGGCACGATGGGTGTCATCAATCTCGCGCATGGCGAATTCGTCATGCTCGGCGCCTATACGGTCTGGTTTCTGCAGAAAAATTTCGGCCTGGACCTGCTGCCATGCCTGGTGGTGAGCTTCTTTGCCGTGGCCGCCGCCGGCTGGCTGATCGAGCGGCTCATCGTGCGCCATCTTTATAAGCGGCCGCTCGATACCATCCTCGCGACTTGGGGCGTCAGCGTCATTCTCCAGCAGGGCATACGCCTGACGGCCGGGGCTGAGCTGCGCTACGTCAAGATGCCCGGCTGGCTGTCCAACGCGGTGCCGGTCCTAGGCGTCGAGGTGTCGGCCTACCGGATTTTCATCTTCGTCCTGACGCTTCTCCTGCTGGCCGCCACCTACCTCCTCTTTGCCCGCACGCGCTACGGGTTCAGCCTTCGCGCCGTGACGCAGAACCAGGAGGTTTCGCGCTGCTTCGGCATAAACGCCGCGCGCGTCTACAGCCTGACCTTCGCCTATGGGGCGGGTCTCGCCGGCGTCGCCGGGGCGCTGATCGCGCCGCTGAAGAGCGTCTCGCCGGACATGGGCACCGGTGCCGTCATCGATGCCTTCATGGTGGTGGTGATGGGCGGGGTGGCGAGCCTCATGGGCACCGTCGCGAGCGCGGCGATCATCGGGCAGGTCTCCGGCCTTCTCGCTTTCGTCTACAACGACACAGTCGCAAAAGCGCTCGTCTTTTTCGGCGTTGTCATCCTCATCCGCTTCATGCCGGAAGGCATATTCTCCGTCCGCGTTCGCCGAGGCTGACCGATGACCGATACGAACTCCATGCGCTGGCGGCTGACGGGATACGTGCTCTTCTGCGTGATTATCCTGGTCTTCCCCTACATCCTGAACAACGATTACCTGCTCAACAAATATGCCCGCTACCTGATTTTCGGCGTCCTGTCGGCGGCGCTGTCCTTCTCCTGGGGCTATACGGGCATCCTCAATCTCGGCCAGGCGGTCAGCTTCGGGCTCGGCTCATACGCCATGGCGATGGCGCTCAAGCTGCGCACGATCCCGATCCAGACCGGCGCCGGCGGGCTTCCCGATTTCATGGTCTGGAACAACGTCAAGGCGCTGCCCTGGTTCTGGGAGCCTTTCCATTCCTACACCTTCGCGGTTTTCGCCGGCCTGGGGATACCGATGCTGCTCGCCTTCGTCCTCGGATGGTTCATGTTCCGCGGCCGGATCACGGGCGTCTTCGTCGCCATCATCACGCTCGCCATGCTCGTCGTCATCAACCTGGTGATCGTCGACCAGCAGAAATATACCGGCGGGTTCAACGGCATAACCGACCTCAGCACGTTCAAGGCCTTTGGCGTGGGCTTCGACGCCTACAGCCTGAGCACCTATTATCTCGTGGCCGGGACGCTTTGCGTCGTGCTGCTTGGAGGGCTCGCGATCACCCGGACAAAACTGGGGCTCATCCTGCAGGCGATACGCGACGACGAAAACCGCGTCCGCTACTTCGGCTACGACGTCGCTTCTTACCAGAATTTCGCCTTCACGCTTTCCGCCGGCGTCGCCGGTTTCGCGGGCATGCTCTACACGCTGGTGATGGAGTTCGCCTCCCCGACGTTCCTCTCGGTGCAACTCAGCCTTTCGATCGTCATCTGGTGCGCGGTGGGTGGCCGCGGCTCGCTTCTGGGAGCCGCGCTAGGCGCCATCCTTGTCACCGGCGTGCAGGGGAATCTGTCCGAGTCGCCCACATTCCTCGACACCTGGATGCTGATCATGGGGGCAATTTTCATCATCGTCGTTCTGTTCCTCCCGAACGGCCTCATCAGCCTGGCGGAAAAGGGCGTGCGGCTTCTGAAGCACAAGTCGGCGCGCGAAACGGCGACGCACCCCGTGGCGGGCGCGGCCATCGCCACCTTCGACAGCAAGCGCGTCAGGGAGAGTTGAGCCATGGCAATGCTTGAAATGCGCGACGTCGAAGTGAGCTTCAGCGGTTTCAGGGCCATTGCAGGGCTCAACCTCAGCGTCAATCAAGGTGAACTCAGATGCCTTGTCGGACCCAACGGGGCCGGCAAGACGACGGCGCTCGACGTCATTTGCGGCAAGACGAGACTGGCGCGCGGCCATGTGCGCTACCGTGACCGCGAAATCGGAAATTCCGAGGAATTCCGCATCGCGCGGCTGGGCGTGGGCCGCAAGTTCCAGGTTCCCAGCGTGTTCAAGGAATTGACGGTGCGGGAGAATTTGCGGGTCGGGCTTTGCAAGCCGCACGGCGTTTTTTCCAATCTGGTCGGCCGCAAGAGTGGGGAGTCCGCGGAACGCCTTGAGGCACTGGCTTGCCTGGTCGGCCTTGCCGATGAACTCGACCACCCCGCCTCGTGGCTTTCGCACGGCCAGACACAGTGGCTCGAGATCGCCCTTCTGCTTGCCCAGAACGCCGATCTCATCCTGATGGACGAGCCGACGGCGGGCATGACGGGGGCGGAGACGCACAAGACCGCCGAACTCTTCAATCAGCTGAAGGGCAAGCACACGCTGATGGTGGTCGAGCACGACATGGGCTTCGTGCGCGAGATCGGCGACGTGATCTCCGTCATGCACCAGGGCCGAATGCTCGCGGAGGGAGCGATCTCGGAGATCGAGCGCAATCCCGAGGTCAAGCGCGCCTATCTCGGATCGGGGAGAATTTCCGATGCTTGACCTCATCAATGTCGATGCCTTCTACGGCTCCAGCCGCGCCCTCCAGAACGTCACCATGTCGGTCGCCGACGGGGAATTGCTGTCGGTTCTCGGGCGCAACGGCGTCGGCAAGACGACGTTGCTGCGCACCATGACCGGGTTGATGGACCGGGTGCGGGGGGAATTGCGGCTCGACGGGGCGGGTATCACACAGGTGCCGACGAGCGAGCGCGCCAGGATCGGGCTGGCCTACGTCCCCCAGGGCCGGGGAATCCTGCCGCGCTTCACGGTGCGCGAAAACCTCCAGCTCGGGCGGTTCGCGCGCAACGGCAAGCCTTCTCATTTCGACGATTTCGTTTTCGAGCTTTTCCCGATGCTCAACGAGCATCTCGGCCGCCTTGGCGGCAATCTTTCCGGCGGTCAGCAGCAGCAACTCGCGATCGCCCGGGCATTGCTGACGGACCCGAAGGTTATCCTGCTCGACGAGCCGACGGAGGGTATCCAGCCGAGTATCGTCGAGGAAATCGAGAATGTCATCATCCGGCTCAACCGGGAGCACGGCATCGCCGTAGTGCTTGTCGAGCAGAACGTGGCGTTCGCCCGCCGCGCCTCGCACCGCTTCGTCATCATGGAGCGCGGCACGATCGCTGCGGAAGGCAGGATCGATGCACTCACCGACACGCTCGTCCACACGCATATGACCGTCTGACCGCATCCGAGTGGGGCAACTACTGAAGCAAGGAGAAAGCCATGTACCACGGAGACATTTCCAGCAGTAACGACACCGTCGGTGTCGCCGTCGTCAACTACAAGATGCCACGTCTGCATACGCGCGAGGAAGTGCTGGCGAACGCCCGCAACATCGCCTCCGTCGTCCAGGGCATGAAGGCCGGCCTGCCGGGAATGGATCTGGTGATCTTTCCCGAATATTCGACGCACGGCATCATGTACGACCAGAAGGAGATGTATGAGACGGCGTCCGCCATTCCGGGCGACGAGACCGACATTTTCGCCGAGGCGTGCCGCAAGGCGAAGGTCTGGGGCGTCTTCTCCCTGACCGGCGAACGCCATGAGGAACATCCCAACAAAGCCCCCTACAACACGCTCATCCTCATGAATGACAAGGGTGAGATCGTGCAGAAATACCGCAAGATCATGCCGTGGGTGCCGATCGAGGGCTGGTATCCGGGCGACTGCACCTATGTCTCGGAGGGCCCGAAGGGGCTGAAGATCAGCCTCATCATCTGCGACGACGGCAACTATCCGGAGATCTGGCGCGATTGCGCCATGCGCGGGGCGGAACTCATCATCCGTTGCCAGGGCTATATGTATCCCGCCAAGGAGCAGCAGATCATGATCTCGAAATCGATGGCATGGGCGAACAACGTCTATGTCGCGGTCGCCAATGCCTCCGGCTTCGACGGCGTTTATTCCTATTTCGGCCATTCCTCGATCATCGGCTTCGACGGGCGTACGCTCGGCGAATGCGGCACCGAGGAAAACGGCATCCAGTACGGGCAGCTCTCGGTCTCGCTGATCCGCGATGCGCGCCGCAACATGCAGTCGCAGAACCAGCTCTTCAAGCTTTTGCATCGCGGCTATACCGGCCTCATCAAATCCGGCGAGGGCGACCGCGGCCGCGCGGCATGCCCCTATAATTTCTACAAGCGCTGGATCGAGGATCCCGAAGGCACGCGCGAGATGGTCGAAGCCATGACGCGCGAAACGGTCGGCACGCCGGAAAGCCCCATGGAGGGCATTCCCAACAAGGTCGCCACGCACCGTTAACCCAACCGCCGAAGGTATGCCGCGCCGTGCTGCCGTCGCGGCATACTTTCGCGCGCTCAATGCTTGACCCGATCCGGAGGCTGGAATGAACAGAGGAATTGCCGAGATAAGGACTTCGGCCGCGGACGGCACACTCGACGATTTCCGTATCGCTTCGGAACCCTATTATCGCCCGGTCGGCGAGGAGATAGAGCTGTTCGAGGCCGCCTACGCGGCACGCATGCCGATGATGCTGAAGGGGCCGACCGGCTGTGGCAAGACCCGATTCATCGAGCATATGGCGTGGCGGCTCAAGCAACCGCTCATTACCATTTCCTGCCATGAGGATATGACCGCTTCCGATCTCGTCGGGCGCTATCTGCTCGATGCGGAGGGAACGATCTGGCATGACGGGCCGCTGACGCTCGCGGTTCGTCATGGCGCCATCTGCTACCTCGACGAGATCGTCGAGGCGCGCCAGGACACCACCGTGGTCATCCATTCCCTGACGGACGACCGGCGCATCCTCCCGCTTGAGAAGAAGAACGAGGTCCTGCGGGCACCGCCGAATTTCCAGTTGGTGATCTCCTAAGATCGGAA
>SCRB01000919.1 GCA_004299545.1 Rhizobiaceae bacterium | reverse complement strand
CTGGCGGGCCTCGCTCGCCTTGATGCCTAGCACGTCCATGATTGGCGGGTCACTGCCCTCTTCGGATACCAGGAAGAAGGCGGTAACCGGATTTTCCTGGCCTTCCCGGTCAAGGCGCCAGATCACTTGTTGGTGAATGCCCGGTGACCAGTCGAGCTCGCCAAAGACCACGACGGAGCAGCGATGCTGCAGATCGTCCACGCCGGCGCCGGAGCGCAGGGACATGATCATCACGTCGGTGTCGCCCGACATGAATCGATCCTTCTCGGCATTCTTCTTCCCGGCCGTCTCGCTGCCCGTGTACATTGCCGGCCGGAGATCCTTCAGCTCATCGAGCCAGCAATCGTAGACGGCTCGATGCCATCCCATCAGCAACACCGGCTCCCCGGCCGCTACCATGAGGCGCACAAACTGCGCGACGGATTTCGCCTTGGAAACGCCAGTCGCCTGCCTGACCATCATGTCCAGTTCACGCGCAGCCTGGCCGCGCTCGACGAATGCGCCCGTCGTTGCCCGGATTGCGAGGCGCCGGGCCATTTCCTCAATCGACTCCACCGCTTTCGCGTCGTAGTCGACGTACTCGACTATTCTGGATACTTTGGGCAACTCCAGACCGACGTCCGACTTCAGGCGGCGTAGCATGACATGCTGCTCGCGTAGATAAGTGCCGAGCGCCTTCGGATCGGTGATATGGCCGTGGTTGTCGACCCATTCGCGGCAGAAATCCGAATAAGACCCGAGCACCGTGTCGTCGATGAACTGCATGACATTCCACATCTCGACACCGTAGTTGTAGATCGGCGTGGCCGTCAGGCCGAGATGGTAGAGCGTGTGCTCATAGAGAACCTTCGCCGCGCCGCCCTTCGCTGTGCCCGTACCCGTCCGCAGACTCTGCGGCTCATCGATGATCATTGCGCGGAAAAAGTCCGTCGCGAAAATGTCGGTCCAGCCGAGAATCTGGCTGATCCTGAACAGGTAAACGTCAGCCGGGGGAAGATCGTAGGGCTTGGCCTGCTTGATAATGTGAACCTTCAGGTTCGTGAAGGCCTGCGTCTTCTCGGCCCACTGTTTCTGCATATGTGCGTCACATACGATGGCCGCGGGCAGCGCGCCCGGTTCGGCGCAGAGGAAGCCGGCAGCGGTGTACGTCTTTCCGAGGCCCCCCTCGTCCCCGAGCAACAGGCCGCGTCGTCGGCGCAGCAACTGGATAGCCTGTTGCTGGTAATGGCGAATAACCTCGCCTTCTCGCAGGCCAGGAATCGCCGGCGGCACATAGTCCGGCAGAAGGATACGCTCGAGCTCGGCCTGCTGAACATCAAACAGCGCCTTACCAGCCAGCAACGCTGCCTGATCCTCGACCGTCATATGCAACGGGTATCTGGCCAGGAACCACTCCAGATCCGCCGCGACCATCAGATCGCGAGGCAGCTCGAACGGGCCCGCCGACTGCTTGGGCACACGGGGAAACAACTGCTTGAAGCGAATCGCTACATGAGGCTCGAGGCGCGAAACTTCCCACGCCTTGCCGTCCTTGATGAGCCGAAGTTCCCCGAACGTGCGTCGCATCAGATCCACCCCCGGCTCAGCGAAGCCGCGAAGACGGGCTTGCCGTTGATCTCGGCGGGCAAGCCCATAGCGATATTCGATGCCAGCACAATCGCGCTTACGTCCGGGCTTTCGGCGTACCGCGAGATCTGCTTGAAGATATCGATCTTCCTAGCCTTGTTGCGCATCTTGCATTCCACTGCGATGCCACCGGCAACCAGGAAGTCGAGGATGTCCTTGGGCGAAACACGCTTCTCCCGCTCAAACGTCACCCCCGCCGCCTTGAAGGCGCTCTCGACGCCCTCCTGCAAATGCTTCTCTGTAGAGAGGTCGAACCGGTGCCCGTGAAGCAGACGCACGATCTGCTCAGGGGTATGGGTCGGGGTTGAGGTTGATTCGGACATGGGATGACTGTTCGGGTGTGGTGCGGACGAGTTTGCGCGCTGGCGTCGTAGATTCAATCCCTGACGCTCTTAGGCCGCCTCCGCGAGCAGTTCGTCCGGCACGTCGAAGAAGCCCTGCATGCCACGAAACGGCACCGGCTCCGGAAGCAGACGCGCTTCGGCCGCCAGCCACGCAAACCGGCCCGGCGCAAAGTCCCCGAAATCGCCGTGATCTTCAGCCAGCTCCGAGGGGACACTTTCCTTGAACACCACGCTGCCGATGATGGACCCACGAGGCATCTCACCAACAGTACGGAAGCCCGCAGCCAGGATCGCGCGAAGATACCGTTCAAAGGCCTCTTCCGCCGGCGCACCGTCAATCCGATCGCTCACGTACTCCGCGAGTTCTATCAGGTCTGCGGTCGCCTTCGCAGCATGGATGGCCACGCGCGTACCGATGATCGTGCGCGGAAGCCGCCAGCCGCGCGTCTCGTAGCGCTTCGGGCCGACAAGAAGGAGAGAGGCATGCGGCTGCCAGATGGAGATAGCTTTCACGGTCGATGCTCAGAGTTTGTCGGTGCGCGTCGAAGCCGCGCGCTTGGCTCGAGGCTTCGTCTCGACCTGGATCATCGTGACCTCCAGATGCTCCTTTTCGCGCGTCGCCTTCAGCTTCGCACGCTTGTTCCGGTCCGCGCTGATCACGATTGCGCCGACCCCCACCGCAGTACCTCTTGCCATGATCACTCTCCTTTCACGAAACTACGTTTGCACCAGAAAAGCATCGTCGCCGCTTGTGCCGTAAGCAAAGGCATCGGCCGCGAAGTTCTCCCGGTATCCAACCGAGAACTGCCCGGACCACATATCGGCCGGCAATGAGCGAAGGCTGTCCCTCGCGATCTGCCGCTGAAACAACAGGAATTCCGCCATCGATGCGCGACCGAGTCGCGGACCAAAGCCAGTCAAGACCCGGCCACTTTTCATCGCTTCCAGCGCAGCTTCCCAGGACACAAAACCAGCGCTCTCGGCGAACGTCGCACAAGGATGCGTATCCGAGAACTCCGTTGGCTTGCCGTGTACGCACGAAATTGCGGTGAGCCGGCCAGTCTGTTTCCTGCCTTCGATGCGACCTGAAGAGGACCGGTCTGGTGATGACAGATCACTTCGATTTGCCATTACCACACCGTCCTGCAGTTGTTCAAAATCCAATTTCATTGCCTGTCTTTCACTTCCTGATTACTTTTTACGGGTCAGTCTATCCAGCGATCCTTCAGTTTCTAGTCCCTGCGGTAGCTCTCGCAGCAGTCAGAAACCCGCGTGCCTTTCGGCAACGCGGGTTCATGGTTCTCTGCGCCTGCGGCGTCGAGACCAACAGTACTGAGAATGCTGTTTCGGTGCCAATCGCCTTCGCGGTCGGGTTCCCGATGGGAAAGACCCGATCCGCCCTGATGGGAAAACCACCCAGTAGATTGCGATTGACCGTCCGTGCCGTCTCAGTGACGCGTGTGAACCGGCTGGTCCGCACGCAGCGTGCCGAGCTCGATGACGCCGAGCAGCACCTTCGCGAAGTTGCGATCGCGAATGTACGAGCGGATGACGTCCCGCTCGATCTGGCCGTTGTGTTGTACCGTGATCGTGTAGCAACGCTCCGTCGGATCGTCCTCGATGCGCATGAACCCATCGATTTTTTCCGAACGGATGCGGAACTCCAGCGCCGCGTTGAACATAGCGAAGTCATCGTCGACGTCACGATAGACGACGCTATGTGCCTGCACACCAGCCTTCACCATCGCCGACCAGACCGTACAGGATCCGGGGGCGTCGTGAGCTTCCAGATGGTCGATGATGCCGGTCAGCCGCTTCGACGCGATGTCGTCACGGTTGATCGGCAAGCACAGGTTCGCGAGCTCAACATCGGACAGAGCCGAAAGGTCGTCCGCTACGGCCGTATTGCCGAGACCAACTGCAAGGATGGATTGAATCGACATATCCTGCTCCTGAACATGTGTTCGCGAAGCAGGCCCCGCACGCGGGACATGCCCCGCGGGGGTGGAAAGATTTGAATGCCGGGATGCCGGCTGTACCGATAGGCGCCAGAATGACGCGCCAGAGGCTGGTAACGTCCAGCTACCGGATCAAGGATCGGCTAAAGTATAGCGGCATTTCCTGGCAGGAAGCAAATATCCGGCAATTACATCGACCAACTTTGACGTTATTGCATGGTCTCCTTGGTGACCGTCACAAGGTACGGGCCCGAGAGAAAGCTGATGTGCTTCCCGTCAAATGAGGCAAAGATGTCCAACCCGGCATTCAGATCGACCGCAATCGAGGTGTCGAGAGCATCGTTGATCTGGTTTTTGACGAACACCGTAGCCGTGATCACCCTCTTCATCTCCGGGCCCTTGACGCAGAACTGCTCGCGCGTCGGCACCACCTTCTGGGCCGTCTGAACGTTGCGGACCGGCCCGTAGTAGCAGCCATCGCTTTCCACGACCGTGTCGATCACAGGAAGGCTGTCGATGAACTTCTGCTGATTGGTCAGATAGCCAGCCGTGACGACCACATGCCACTTCGCCGCGTGAGCCGTGCAGCATGCCGCGCTAACGAGCAGTGCAACGAGAATTTTTTTCATCTGGTTCCCCGAAGCGGACACGACGTGCCCGCGATTCTTCAAGTATGGGACGGGAATTCAAACGTTCCCGTCGGTATTTATGCCGCTTTAGCAGATGCCAAAGCGACTATCGCCTGGTAGCGCTCTCCTAGATACTCGGCGAGAGCCGACGTCGCCTCCCTCGCCCGAGTTCCATCCTCGCGATACAAGAGGCAATCATTGGAGACGTGGCGATCCGCAATCCATCTCGGATCTGAGTCCAGTCCCGCAACACGGGAATCAGAATCAACTCGCCCGAGCACCACGCGCTCCTTGTTAAGGCCGTGCCCGTAGAAATTCAGCGCTTCGACGAGTTGTCTTACGAGAGGTGCGGGAAGCGTCACGGTAGCGTCCTCGCGCGACA
>SCRB01000089.1 GCA_004299545.1 Rhizobiaceae bacterium | reverse complement strand
CCATCGGCATCGACGAGCCGACGCTGGCGATGATCTTCACGGTCAACACCTCGCCTCTGGCCGGACGCGAAGGCGAATTCGTCACCTCGCGCCACATTCGCGAACGCCTGGAGAAGGAACTGCTGACCAACGTCTCGTTGCGCGTCGAAGATACCGACTCGCGCGACTCGGTCCGCGTGCTGGGCCGCGGCGAACTGCAGCTCGCCATCCTGATTGAAACCATGCGCCGCGAAGGTTACGAAATGATGGTCGGCAAGCCAGAGATCGTCATTCATGAAGAAAGTGGCCGGCGTCTGGAGCCGCAGGAGATCCTTGTCGTCGACTGCCCGGAAGAATACGTCGGCGTCGTGATCGAAAAGTTGGGCACGCGCAAGGGGCAGATGACCAAGATGGTCAATCATGGTTCCGGACGCGTGCGCATGGAGTTCCGCGTGCCCTCGCGCGGCTTGATCGGCCTGCGTGGTGTGCTGATGACCGATACCCGCGGTACAGCGCTGGTGAACTCCATTTTCGACGGTTGGACCGAGTACCAAGGCGACCTGGCCACCCGCTCCATCGGGGTTCTCATCGCCGATCGCCCCGGCCAGACCACCGGCTACGCTCTCAACAACTTGCAGGACCGCGGCGAAATGTTTCTCGGTCCCGGCGTCGACGTGTATGAGGGCATGATCATCGGCGCCAATTCACGCGAAGCCGATATCGACGTCAACATCGTGCGCGAAAAGAAGCTGACCAACATGCGCGCTTCCACGGCCGATGATGCGATTCGCCTGACGCCGCACAAGGTGCTGACGCTGGAGCAGGCGCTAGGCTTCATCGCCGAGGACGAGTACGTCGAGATCACGCCGAAGTCGATCCGCCTGCGCAAGAAGATTCTCGCCGCCAACCGTCGCCCGAAGAAGTATGCGGAGACGGTGTAGTCTTCGAGACGGGCATCTCGCGGGGATGCGGTGCGACCGCCCGCAATTGCTACCGCTCCGCCATCCCACGAACGAAGTTCGTGGGGGACCCGGTCCATTGGTCGCTGCGGTCGCGGCTTCTCGATTGCCGGTAGCCGGCGCCCGTTCGGCTCGTGGCGCCGCCGGGCTGTCGCGGATGGACGGATCGCGTGAAGGCTCGAGGCCCGATCCACTTCATTTTGAGATGCTCCGATGGCCGCACCCACTCCTCAAGATCCCGGCTTTCGCTTCGACAGTGTTGCCTCCATTGAGACGGTGGTGCAGGCGTTTGAAGCCTGCGCTGTCGCTCCCGTCTTTTTCACGCACCGCGCCCATCGAGTGGTCCATCACAGATAAAACGAGGGGGAAGGCGGTCGAGGGGAAAATGAGAGCGGCTCAAGCCGGGCGCACGGACGTGCGCGTGGAGGCGCTTCGCGCGGCGATTTCTTTCGGCACGGCTGAAGCCGTGCCCTTGACGTGGACCCGGGCAGCGATTATTTCCACGCCGCATGCCTCCCGCTTCATGTGTGACGGAACACTAGCGGGTACGCTGATGTACCTGTTGCGGTAGGAGGACGCCGAAGCCCGTTTACGTATCGGCCTGCGCCGCTTCATCGCACATCATGGGGTGGACGGCTACAGCGAAACCATGACGGAATTCTGGCTGCGACGGAATTCTGGTTGCGACGGAATTCTGGCTGCGCCGCGTGCGCGCCGGCCTGTCGCAGCAAGATCGAACCCTGCCCCTGCCCGATCTGCTGGCCCGCATCTTCGCCTTCTGTGGCCCGGCTACAGGTATTTACCAGTACTGCAGCGAGTCGTTTCTCCGTTCGCCGGAACGGCGTGCCACGTGGCACGATCCCGACCCGAAGCCGCTCGATTTCTGATTCATTTCCGTCCGCTTCCAGTACAATGCGGTGCGACCGCCCGTCCCGCATGCGGGATCGTGGCATCTCCGAGTTGCCGCGAATTGGTTGCCGCGAATTGCACCTGATGTGGTGTCCCGGCGCCTGCGGTTCGCCGCCAGGCCGTTCTACCGCCGGGGTCTGGCAAGGAATGGATTGGCAATGAAATCACTACGACACCTCGTATGCGCAATGTTTGCGTTATCAGTGTTGATGCTGGCGCAAACGCCTTCGGCTTCTTCCAGTGTCCGCTATCAGCCCAATTGGCAGTCGCTGAACCAGCGTCCGATACCGGCCTGGTTCGATCAGGCCAAGTTCGGCATCTTCATCCATTGGGGCGTGTATTCGGTGCCGGCCTATGCCGATCCTTCGAGCAAGATCGGCGAGTCCTACGCCGAGTGGTACTGGAATCACATGCACAACCATGACGGCGCCACCTGGAAGTTCCATGAGAAGACCTACGGCGCCAATGTGAAGTATCAGGACTTCGCGCCGCAGTTCAAGGCTCGCCTGTACGATCCCGACCAGTGGGCAGAGTTGTTCAAGGATGCGGGCGCGCGCTACGTGGTCCTCACCTCGAAGCATCATGACGGCTTCTGCCTGTGGCCGAGTCCGCAAAGCTGGAACTGGAACGCCGTCGATGTCGGTCCCCACCGCGACCTGCTCGGCGATCTGACCAGATCGGAAGAGC
>SCRB01000918.1 GCA_004299545.1 Rhizobiaceae bacterium | reverse complement strand
CGAAATCATCAGGACACCGACGCCGCTATCCGCCAGGCCGCGCATGAGCGTGTAGATCTCGCTCTTCGACCCGACATCGATGCCACGCGTGGGTTCGTCGAAAATGAGGACTTTCGGTTGCATCGACAGCCATTTCGCCAGGACGACCTTCTGTTGGTTGCCGCCCGAGAGGCTGCCGGCAATGATCGACGCATTGGGGGCCTTGATGCGCAGCGCCCGGATCTGGCGTTCGGCGTTCTCTTCCTCCAGCGTCGGACTGACGAGGCCGGAGCGGACGAACGCCCTGATATTCGCGAGCGAGATATTTTGCGCGATCGAGTCCTCGAGGATCAGGGCGGATTGCTTGCGGTCCTCGGGGACGAGATAGATGCCGCACGCGATCGCGTCGGAAGGCGAACGGACCCGGATCCCGTCGCCATTGACACGGATTTCTCCGGCAAGCGGCCGGTCGATGCCGAAAACGGCGCGCGCCAGTTCCGTCCGCCCGGCGCCGATAAGGCCGGCAAGCCCGAGGATTTCGCCCCGGCGCAGGGTCAGGTCGATGGAGGAATCGGGAAATGCCGGCGTTCTGAAATCCCTGAGTTCGAGCACCGCACCGGAAGCGGGTCCGGCAGGCGGCGTGTAGAGCGCCTTCAGATCGCGCCCGATCATCAGCCGGATCATCGCATCGTGCGTGATCTCCTCTCTGGCGAGGCGGCCGGCAACACGGCCGTCGCGGAGCGCGACGACCCGATCGGCGCATTCCGCCACCTCATGCAGCCGGTGCGAGATGAAGATGACCGCGACGCCGTTCCGCTTCAAATCCTCGATCACGGCGAGCAGGCGCCGCGTTTCGGAAATGGTAAGGCTGGAGGTCGGCTCGTCCATGATGACGACGCGGGCATCGAGCGACAGCGCCTTGGTGATTTCAAGGAGTTGGCGCTGCGCCAGAGACAGGTCGGCAACGAGCGTCTGCGGTTCGAAATCGACGTCCAGCCGCCTGAGTAGTGGCCGAACCGTGTCATTGAGACGCTTGCGGTCGATGAGCGGCAGCGGCCAGCCTTTCCGCGGCTCGCGCCCTATGAAGACGTTGGCTGCCGCGTCGAGATTGTCGAACAGGTTGAGTTCCTGGTGGACGAAGGCGATGCCGGCGGCGATGGCGTCCTCGACCGTCAACGAGGAGTGCTGCACCCCGTCGATGCCTATCGTGCCGGAAGTCGGCGCGATCACGCCTCCCAATATTTTCATGAGAGTCGATTTTCCGGCGCCATTCTCGCCGATCAGGCCGATCACCTCTCCGGCGCTGACGCTCAGGTCGACATCGGCAAGGGCTTGTACGCCGGGAAACGACTTGCTGATTGCTCTGAGTTCCAGGAATGACGTCACGTTCCTGACCTCCCGGCATGACGGACGGCAGGTGCGTCCCACCTGCACGCACCCACTGGCAACCGTTCGTCTGTATCGGCACCGGTGACCGGAGTCGCCGGCATTCCTCGCTCACCTACCTCGAACGAGGCACCGGGACAGCCGTCAACCGTCAAGCGTCCGGTCCCTCCGACTCAGCCCTTGCCCTGCAGCTTGGCGAGGTCCTTGGCGTATTCGTCCACATTGGATTTGTCGACGACTTTCGTCGGGATGATGATCAGCCCGTCCTTGGGAATGAAGGATTTGTCGCCGCCCAGGATCTTGGCCATGTCCTTCATGCCTTCGTAGCCCCACAGATAAGGCTGCTGGACCACGGTGCCGGCGATGGTGCCTTCCTTGATCCCGCCGAGCGTGATCGGATCGTCGTCGAAGCCGGTGACGGTGATCTTGCCGAGTTGGCCTCCTTCCTTGAGCGCCTGGTAAATCTGCGGGATGTTGTAGGAATAGATGCCGAGCATGCAATTGACCTCGGGATGCGCCGTCAGCGTGTCCTCGACATTGCGCTTGGCGCGCGCCATGTCGATGTCGTCGGCGCGGACGTCGACGATGTTGATCTTGGTGCCCTGGATGACGTCCTTGATGCCCTGGAGGCGCTCCTTGGCGTTGTCGGCGCCCGGCAGCCCGACAAAGGCCATGCACTTGCCGCCGTTCGGCAGCGCTTTCTTGAGGATTTCGCCGACTTGCTTGCCGGCGGCGACGTTGCTGGAGCCGATATAGGCGACGCGGCCGCTCTGTGCGGCGTCGCTGTCCGTGGTCAGGAGCAGGGTCTGCTTGGCGATCTTGGCCAGCGCATCGGTCTCGGTCTTCGGATCGACGGCGCTGACCATGATGCCGGAAACGCCGGCCGCGACGAGATCGTCCATGAGCCTCTCCTGGATGGCGGCGGACGATTGCGACGGGTATTTGAACTGCATGTCGTAATCCGGCAGCTCCGAATTCGCCTTTTTCACGCCCGCCTCGGCAGCCTTCCAGAAATCGGAAGCGCCGTTTGCCACGAACACGAGCGTTTTCTTGCCGGCCGCATGGGCCGTCGCGGCGGAGAGCGCAAATGCCAGCGCTACTCCTGCCAGGGCAATACGTTTCATGATGTCCTCCTTTGACGCGCGGCCGAGCTAGACGGCCAAACTCCTCCAGCGCGATGGTCCGGGGCGTCGGGCGCTGCCGACTGCGGAAGATCGCGCTATCTCAATTAAGCATGGCTGATTAATATGAGCAATGGCTATTTATATGATTAATTGACGGCAATATCGGCGATCGAAAGCAGCATATTGCCGCCGCGAATGGCGGCGCGGGAATTGCGCTTCAAGGGTTTTGATGCCAGAGGCGGCAGCGGCGGGTCAGCCTATTCCGCGCCGTCTTCCTTTTCGGCTTCGGCGCGCTCGTGCTGGACCTGCTGGCGCAGGCCGATCCGTTCGCGCTGTTCGATGCCGAGCAGTTCCGCGACGCGCCAGACGACATTGTCCTCCAGTTCGTGCAACTCCCCGTCGGCATAGACGACCTGCCACATGATCCGGATGAACTCGGCGCGGGCCGGATGATCGAGATGCCGTTTCAGGACGCTGGTGAAGGCGTAGAGATCGATGGCCTCCTGGTCCGCATTCTCGCCGGCCCGCATCAATGCGTCCAGTTCCCGGCCGGCGATGCCATAGCTGCGGGAAAGGATTTCGCGCAGGCTGGCCGTTTCGCCGTCACGGCGCACGCCGTCTGCGTCCATGACGTGGAACATCAGCGCCGCCGCGGCGACCCGCGGATCGTCCGGTCCGAATTGTGCGCTCTCGCCACGCTGGCCCGGAAGTTCGCTCAGGAATGAAACGAGACGCTCGAACATGAAATGCCGGGGGTTGATTACCTGGTTCTGCGGCCGTGTCGGCGGTGAAACGACCGTATAGCGTATTCGGCGCGCTCAAAACAACCGGAAGCGCCGCGATTGTTCCTCCGTCACGGCCTCTTCCTCAACGCCCGGATCGTCGGGCGTCGGCGGTTTCGGCGAAGCCTCGTCCATGGCTGTATCGTGCCGCCGCACGGCTTCTTCTTCCACCGCGCGCGTGACAACGACAGGGCGATCCGCCGGCTTTTCCTCCTCCCCATCCTCCCCATCCGGGGGTTCCGTCGGCACCGGGCGTTCGGCCGACACCGTCTGGCCGGCCTGTTCGGATCGAGACATGCCGTTCATCTTGTCGGCGGCAACGGATGGCTCTTCCACGGCGATTTCGGCGGAAGGCAATGCGGGACCCTGCCAGACCGTCTGTTGCTGTTGTGGCACGGCCCCTTCTTCCGCCTCGATCAGGTGCCCCGGCCTTTGTTCCAGAGGCTGCTGCCATTCGAAGGCATCGAGCCGGCCGGTGATGGGCGAGAAGGGCAGCCAGCGATCGGAAACAGTGCCGTCGGCGGACCAGGCCGGATCGCGCGGCGCCCGCATGGCGCGCTGCAACCAGGAGCGGACGCGGCCCTGATCGCCCGTCTCGGCTTCCTCGATATCCGCCCTCAGCAGATAGGCGCCTTCGCTTGGTCTCAGGCGGATCGCCGCCTCGGCTTCGTCGCGCGCGAGCTTGAAGTCGCCGGCGTCGCGTGCGGCGCGCGCTACCGCGAGTGCCGATTCGGCATTGTTCGCGCGCAGCTTCTGGAGCTTCCGCGCCCGCGCCAGCCTGTCCTGCGTGGAATCGCTCGGCCGCGCATTCACATATGCTTCCGCGATCTCGGGATGCGGGTCGCCCTTCCATGCGGTCTCGAGGATCCTGGAGCCGCGGCGCAGATCGTCCTGGCGGAAAAGCGCGCGTGCTGCGGTCACCGCCGCGGGAGTAAGGCCGGGCGCGAGGCGATTGGCCTCCAGAGCCGCGTTTTTCGCCGCAAGCGGATCGCGGTCGAGCATTTCGTTTGCCTTGGCGGTAAGCAGCACGGCGCGGCGGCGATCCGCATCGCCTTTCGCAAGCTGGCCGGCCGAGCGCTGGCGTTCGAGAAGCTTCAGCGCCTCGTCCCATTCTCCGGCCTCGGCCTTGTCTTCCAGCGCAGCATTTGCCGCCCAGATCAACTGCGGCGCGTCGCGACTGGCTTCTATGGCATAATGACGGGCAACCTCCTTATGGCCGAGCCGCTGCGCTTCGAGGTAGAGACCGTGCAGGCCGAGCGGCCGCAATTCGGGATCGTCGAGCATCGTCTCGAATTTGTCGCGCGCCTTGTCGTGATTCCCTTCGAGAAGGAGCGCCTGCGCCTCCAGAAGGTGAAGCAGCGGCTCCTGGTCGGCGCTGATGAGCTTGCCGGCCTGCTTGTTCATGCGTCGGGCGGTCCCGGCGTCGCCGGCGCCAGCGGCAAGCATGCCGGTCGAAAGCGCCTGATAACCACGGTCGCGGCGCCGGACGCGGAAATAACGCGACACCAGATAGGGGCTCATCCAGAGGCTTTTCAGCAGCCACCAGAGGATCATCGCCGCCGCGACCAGCGCGACGACAGCGACTGCCGCGACCATCAGCGTCACTTCGTACTGAAAGCCGTTGAAGGTTATGACCATGTCGCCGGGACGGTCGGCCAGCCAGGCAAAGCCCAGCCCCAGGGCGAAAACGACGATGATGAAGAAAAAAATACGAATCATCGGCGGCGCTCACCCTGCCTTCAGCGCGTTGGCGAGTGTCTTTCGCACAAGATCCTCCGCCTGCAGACGAGCCTGAACCCTGGCGAAGAAAGCACTTCCCGCCGCCTGCACGTTCTCCGGAAGGGTCTGATATTGCTGGACGGCCTTGGCGAAATCGCCCGCCTTGATATCGGCCTCGATGCGAGCGACCGTGGCGCCGGTCCCGCTTCCCGCAACGTCGCCAACCGGCCGCACCCTGACCAGCGAGCGGGCGCTTTCCACCAGATCGCTCAGGATACCGCCGCCCGATTTTTCCGGGGGACGACCGGCTTCCGCCATGGCGTCGGCAGCCTTGCCTGCCTCGGCGACGATCTCCTCGCGGGTGGGTATGCCTGCCGGTGCCAGTTTGCGCAGCGCATCGATCTCCGGTGATTGGGGCGCGAGGGAGGCGTAGGTATCGAGTTCGGAAACGAAGGGCGTTCCCCTGTCGATAGCGGATTTCAGCGCCGATGCGGCGATCGCCAACGCGACTTTCGGCCGCTGGGCCTCGGACGCGACTTTCTGCGACAGCGCAGCCAAAGACTGTTCGAGCTTGCCGATCCGCTCGGTCTGGCCGCCGAGCGCATGGCCGTTGGCTTCGACGGTCTTTGCCTGGCCTGCAAGCTTCTCAGTCAATGCAGCCAAGCCGGCTTGACCCGAAGCGCCCGCCTTTGCCGTCCTTTCGACCTGTGAAAGCCTCTCTTCAATGGCCTTCACCTGCGAAGCGGCGGCCTCGCCGGCGCCCGCACTGTTCTTCGCCAGAGCGTCGCGGAGTTGGCCGATCGCCGTCGCCTGCTGGTTTATCTTCTGATTGGCCTCGTCCAGCCCCTGTTTCAGCGGAACGACGCCGCTGTCCGGCGGCTCGGCCTTGATCGCCGCCACGTCCTGTTTCAGGGCCGCGATTTCGTTTTCCACTGCCGCTATTTTCTGGCCGGCACCCCTGTCTTGGAGACCGGGGACGATACCCGCCCATTGCAGGCCGCCGGCAACCAGAAGGGCAATGACGCCGCCCGCTACGCCTGCGGCCAGCGCGGAGCCTATACCGCCGCGCCGCGGTGTCGCTTCATTCATCGACGCAGGAGGCCTCTCTTCGCTGCCGGAAATGGAAGCTTCGCCGGGGCCGGCACCGGCATCCTCTTCCGCCGCTTGCGTTTGCGCGGCTGCGACATCCCGTGCGTCCGTCGCGTTCTCCGGATTTTCGTCCTGACCGTGGGTTTCCGGTGCCGTTCCGGGTGCTGGAGCCGCAAATTCGGGCTTGTCCGCTTCCTCTTCGAGGCGCGTAACATCGTCCGCGCCGAGATCGATCGTTACCGGCTGCCGGTCCCCTTTCGAATGCCGCGCTCTCGGCGCTTTGACCATAACCCCGCTCCGGATCCTGTTTCGTCCAAAGGCTCTAACACAAAACGCCCCGAGAAAAAGGGCAGCGCTGTGGCATCAGGACCTTGCCAGCAGATCGAACAGCCCGCTTTCATCGGGCGATGCGGCGCTGGCTGCCCTTTCCCTCCATTTCTCCGGCAGGGAGCGGGCGATTTTCCGTGAAAGACAAAGAAAACGCGCCCTCGCGAAAAGCGCGGACTCCGCCTGCCCGCCGTCGAGCAGAGCGACAAAAGCTTCCGCCGCTCTCCCCGAATAAAGAAGAACGGCGTCGAACGGTTCCCCGGCAAGGATGTTGCGCAAAAGATCAGCCTTATAGGAGACGATTTCGGCGTCATATGTCTCGATCGCCGTCAACTCCAGCCCGCCTTTTTGCATTTTCCTCTCGAAGGCCGGCATTCGCACATGGCCGCAAAGATAGGCGAGCCGGCTGCCCATACGGAAATGCCGAACAACGAGCGCAGCAAGCGTTTCCGCATCTCCTCCCGCCCTGTGCACGGCAGAAAAGCCGTGTCGCTGAAACGCTTGCGCGGTCCTCTCCCCGACAGCGAAAGCGGGCAAGCCTTTCATCGACGAAAGAAGACCATCCGGCGCATGGCGGACGGCGTTGGCGCTTGTTGCCGCGACGGCGTCGAAGGGCCCTGCCAAAAAGTCCTCGCTCACGAGGAGCGGGACGATGCGCGTCAAAGGAAGAATGCTGACGGTATGGCCATCTCGGGTAAGCTTTTCCGCGATCTTCGAGGCCGCCGGTTCGGGGCGGGTGACGAGAAGGCGCGTCATGTCCACAGATCGAAGAAGCGCGGTCCGGCCTTGGCGCGAACCGCCGCGCCGGCGCGCCGGCCGATCTCTTCGGCGGCCGTCACCGGTCCCGAATCCTCGATCGCGTGGCATTCGCTTCCGTCCGGCAGGATGATCAGGCCGGAAAAATGCAGTTGGTCCCCGGCGATTCGGGCGTAGCCCGCTATCGGCGTTCGGCAGGAGCCGTCGAGTGTCGCCAGAAAGGCCCGCTCGCACTGAAGCGCCCGCAAGGTCGGCCCGTGATTTACGGGTTCGAGCA
>SCRB01000917.1 GCA_004299545.1 Rhizobiaceae bacterium | reverse complement strand
GTGCGCATGTTACCGACAAGCATCCCGTGCAATGCCGCGCGGTCAGCCTGGGAGAGATTGCGCCATTTCTGGATGTCGTAGCAGCCAAAGAGGATCCCGCGCGGTTCCCGCGACTGCATGCGGCCGACCGAGAAGCCGTGTTCCGTCAGCCAGTCGATCGCGTGGTGAGCTGCGGCGAAGTCACCGGCGTCGTGGAAGGTGAGGGTGAGAGGTGAAGCCATTTTCACTTCCCTCTCCGGTTGAAAAAGCCGAAAAGGTTTGCGCGGTAGCGCAAGCGTGAGGTGATCAGAAAGTGGCGGAGCTTCCGGACCTGAAATTCTGGGATGAATGGTACAAGGCGATGATGGGAGCCGGCGTTCTGATCACAATCGCCGCTCTCGCCGCGAAAAATAACTCCGTGATTCTTGCAGGTTTCGGCTTCGTTCTTTTCGGGGCAGGGGAGTTCATCAACCACCCGTTCAAAACGAGGCTGGTAGACGATGATTGGGGACGACGCATAGAAAGTGGACGCGTGTCGCGACCGAAGCGTCTCGGCATTGTTCTTGACGTGGCCGGCGCCGGACTGATGGCGCTTGGCGTGTGGCGACTGATCTTTCCCTGAAATAGGCGTGAACCGGAAGTTTTCCGGCATCTCGATCCATTCGTCCGACCGTGCCCCACGTAGGCGCTTTTCGAAATCCGCGAATTCCGCATCGATGTCGCGACCGCGAAAGAATGCTCGGCACGTTTTGCCTGCTTCTTGCAGCCGCGAAACGAAGGTCAGGGTGAGAGGTGAGGGGGGCAAGCTCGGCTCCATCGCGGGAATGCGATGGGGGAAGTTATCCTCTATTGAGGATATGTCAAGAAGAATATCCGCAAAAGAGGATGATTGCGGGGATGTGTTCCTGGGAACCGCAGGTTAATCATATTTGGTCGCGATCAGATCCGGCCTTGTCAATCGATTAGAAGTTCCACAGTCTGCGAATCGGGCTTGATAACCCGGATTGAGATAGACGCGACATAGGCGTCGAACTGCGCGCCTGCTTGGCGGCAACGCGCACCTGGCTTCGGCCGGGAGCGGCGCGTTATGTCCAAGCTTCGGCTAAAAACCGCCGGCTCGTCTCTCAACGGGTTATCAACTCCCGGCTCCGCGCCAGAGCAGTGTGGAAGTCGCGAAAAGGATTGAAATGCTGCTTCGCGCGGATTTGGCGCATCAAAAATAATATACGAATACGAATGCTGCGGCCGCACGTGCGTTATGCCTACTCGCAACTTGTTCTTGATCCGTTCCGAAAGATCGATCTAGGATGGTGCTTTGGGCTGGGAGGACGAAGGTGAGAGTAAGTGAGTTTATTGAGTTGATGCTATCGATGACGGCTCCTCAAAAGCGGATAGCCCTTAAGCGAATTCATCATTATTGCCCCGGAGAAACTGGAGAAGACCGTGACGACGTTCTGAGCCGCTCTTCTCGATCTCGCGAACAATCTCCTCCGTCTCCCTCGTCATCTCAAAACCGAAAAGAACCCAGGCGAGACTGAGATCGGCAGCCCGACAAACCAGAATTAAGTTCTCAATTGTCGGGTCTTTCCCCTCTTTCAACAATGAATTGACATAGCCAGGGGCCTTCCCCGCGGCGAGCGAAACTTCGCGCTGAGACTTCCCTTTTTCCTTGATGCCCGCGATCAGGCGGTTCTTCCAGTCACCTTTTGTCATGCCCCGAATATCCTCAATTTCGGATATTCGTGCACGTCCTTCATAGAGGACACTTGACATATCCGCTTTAGAGGATATTCATGCGGCATGAATACCGATCTTCTGCATGAAATTCGAAATTTCCTCGCCGAAAGCAAAATGGGTAACTCCTATTTCGGTAAGGCCGCATGCGGCAATTCCGAACTGGTCAATCGTCTGGAAAATGGACGAACGATCACGTTGGAAACCGCCGAGAAGGTCCGTGCCTTTATTGCGGCTCGTCGGAAATCCTCCGATTCGGAGCGCGCAGCATGAACCGTTCCGTCACCGCACCGGTTGCCTGCCAGGCTGACGCTTTCGCGGATGCCTGCGAGCGCCTATCGGCGGCGTCGAAATGTTGGGGGCCGGAACTTCGCGACCGCCTTGAGTGCGTTCTGTCGGGCCGTATCGCGCTCTGCAGCATCGATTTCGGCGCCGCAGACAGGGCAGGAAATCGCGTTCTCCGGCTGGAGCCGACCGAGGCGTTCTCGGAACTCGTGGCCGCATGCGTTGCAGCGAAGGGCAACCGGAAAATCTGCGAAGCCGCGTTCGACCATTTCGAAACCTCCTTTGACGATCTGGGGCATTCTCTTCGACCATCGACCTTTCCAACAGGAGAGATCGCATGAACCATTCCGTCTCCGCACCGGTCTGTATCGCCCCCGACCCAACCGGTGCGGGTTGCGCCGATCCGGCTGAAACCCTCCCGGCCGGATCGGCGTCTTTCATCAACCGCGACGGCGATCTGACCGATCTTCCGGAGTTCGGCCGCCGCGCATCCAATCGTTTCAACTTTTTTCCCGTGGTGCGTGCAGCAGGCGACGGCGGTCGGACGACCGCCGTCGCGTCCGTCGATATTCCCCCCGAGGCTGACGCGAGCGGGAGCGGCCGATCTGTAGGACGTCCGGCCGCTCCCGCGGGATGCAATATCGTCATGCGTCATACGGACATCCGTTCGGGCGGCGGCAGCATTTTCACAAAAGGATCCTGACATGAAAACTATTCTCGGTTCCCGCGTGCGCGACAAAATCACGGGCTTCACCGGCATCGTCACTGGTCGTTGCGAATACATCTCCGGCTGCAACCAGGCACTCGTTGCGCCTTCCGCGAAAGAAGATGGCACGCTGCCGGACTCCCATTGGGTGGATGAGCAACGGCTTGATCGTCTCGACGACAGTTTGGTCGCCCTCGACAACGGTGCGACACCCGGCTTCGACCGCGCTGCGCCGAAACGCTGAGGTGTTCGCCATGAATAGCTATCCTGCATGCGGGCCTCCGTGACCTGACGACGCCCACCTGACCATTTCCTGATCGTTCCCGCCACGGGAAACGCCGCCGGGCCTTCCCGGCGCGAGAAAGCTTTTGCGCCATACGAGGGGTGCGCCATGGTTCCGAACGCCAATGCCCGCCATTTTCTGCTCAAGGCCAAGCAGCGCGACCTGATCGCGGCGGCCGGCGGCATCGAGCGGGCGGCATCCATCTGCTCTTACAGTAAATCGACGGTCGGCCGCCGGGCCAACGGCGAGACACCGGAGATCATGCCGATCGACGCGGTCTTTGCGCTCGAGGAGGAGACCGGCCGCTTCGACATGAGCGAGGCGATCGCCGCGGCGCGGGGCCGTCGTTTCGCCGACGACGAAGCCGAGGGCCTCGCCAACAGCACGATCCTTTCCGCTCATGCCGACGCGGTCGTTCGCATGGGCGAGCTGATGACCGAAGGCGCGCTTGCCTTCGCCGACGGCACCCTGACGCCGGCTGAAAACAAGCAGATCGACCGC
>SCRB01000916.1 GCA_004299545.1 Rhizobiaceae bacterium | reverse complement strand
GAAACCATAGCGGGAGGAAGCCATGGCAGCGGCGCTGACCGGGAGGCAAGCGAGCCGCACAAAACCGGGTTCTGACGCGGAAAGCGCGCCGGCCGTCCGTCTCAACAACGTGACGATCGAATTCGCCGTCGCGCGCGGCCAGAAATTCCGCGCCGTGGCCGATGCCGGCCTCACCGTCGGCAGCCGGGAATTCGTCGCCATTATCGGCCCCACAGGCTGCGGCAAATCCACTTTGCTCAACGCGGCGGCAGGGCTGTTGAATCCGGCGGCCGGCAGCGTCGCGATCTTCGGCAAGCCGCTATCCGGCATTAACCGGCAGGCGGGCTATCTTTTCCAGCAGGATGCGCTGATGCCCTGGAAGACGGCGCTCGAAAACGTCGCGATCGGCCTCGAAGTCGCCGGGACACCGCGCCGCACGGCACGCGAAAATGCCCGCTCATGGCTCGGTCGGGTGGGCCTCGCCTCTTTCTGCGACCGCTACCCGCATATGCTTTCGGGCGGCCAGCGCAAGCGCGTCGCGCTGGCGCAGGTGCTGATCCGCGACCCCAAGATCATCCTCATGGACGAGCCCTTCGGGCCGCTCGACGCCCAGACAAGGGTCATCATGGGCGATCTCCTGCTAAAACTCTGGTCGGAAGACCGCAAGGCGGTGCTGTTCGTCACGCACGACCTCGAAGAAGCGATCGCGCTCGCCGACCGCGTCGTGGTGATGTCGGCCGGCCCGTCGGCGCGCCTGATCGGCGATTTCCCGATCCAGCTTCCGCGCCCGCGTGACATTTCGGAAATCAAGCTCGAACCGGCGTTCCAGACAATCCACCGGGAAATCTGGCACATGCTCAAGCAGGAAGTCCTGAAAACTTATGGCGACCTGGAAAAGGTAACCACATGAGCCGCGCAAGCCTCCTCGCGTCCCAGATACTGGTGGCGATCGTCGCCATCGCCTTCTGGCAGGTCGCCTCGACCACGCACCTTTTCGGCAACCCGGATACGATCTCCTTCTTCTTTTCCAAGCCGGCCGCCGTCGCCGACCAGATATGGAAGTGGTTCGCCGAGGGCACGATCTGGTATCATCTGTGGATCACGTTGCTGGAATCGATGCTCGCCTTCGCCATCGGCGCCCTTGGCGCACTGGTCATCGGTTTCTGGTTCGCCCGCAAGGAGCGTCTCGGCGCAATCTTCGACCCCTATATCAAGGCGGCCAATGCCCTGCCGCGCGTGGTGCTGGCGCCAATCTTCACGCTCTGGTTCGGGCTGGGCATCTGGTCAAAGGTGGCGCTCGGCGTGACACTCGTCTTCTTCATCGTCTTCTTCAATGTCTATCAGGGCGTCCGCGAAGTGGACGGGACGGTGCTCTCCAACGCGCGAATGCTCGGCATGAGCGAGCGCCAGCTTCTGCGCCACGTCTACCTCCCTTCGGCGCTCTCCTGGGTGTTCTCCTCGCTCCACACCTCGGTCGGTTTCGCTGTCGTCGGCGCGGTGGTGGGCGAATATCTGGGGGCTGCCGCCGGCCTCGGCTACATCATCCAGCAGGCCGAGGGCGTCTTCGACGTCGGCGGCGTCTTCGCCGGCATGTTCGTGCTCGCCGCCTTCGTTCTCCTGATCGACTGGGTCGTGACGATCATCGAAAGGCGACTGCTTGTCTGGCGACCCGAAGTCTCGAAACAAGGCAGATAGGCCGTGAACCCATAAATCCAAAGGAGGAATCGAAATGAAGCTTATATCCCGGCTGGCTGCAATTGCCGCGGCACTCATGATGATGGGAGGCGGGGCAATGGCCGCGTCCAAGGTGACGCTCGCCATCGGCGGCGCCTCCTGCCTGTGCTACCTCCCGACCGTTCTCGCCAAGCAGATCGGCGCCTACGAAAAGGCCGGCGTCGATGTCAATCTCGTCGATTTCAAGGGCGGCTCGCAATCCCTGACGGCGGTTCTCGGCGGCAGCGCCGACGTCGTCTCCGGTTATTTCGACCACACGGTGGAGCTTGCCGCCAAGAAGCAGCATCTCCAGGCCTTCGTGATCTATGACCAGTATCCGGGACTCGTGCTCGTTGTCGCGCCCGGCCAGACGGGCAAGATCAAATCGGTCAAGGACCTCGACGGCAAGAAGGTCGGCGTCAGCGCGCCGGGTTCCTCAACCGACTTCTTCTTGAAATACCAGCTGGTCAAGGCCGGGCTGAAGAAGGATTCGGCTGCCGTCATCGGCGTCGGCCTCGGCGCCACCGCCATTGCAGCGATGGAACAGGGCCAGATCGACGCCGCCGTGATGCTCGACCCGGCCGTCACCGTGCTGCAAAGCAAATACAAGGACCTCACGCTGCTGTCGGACACCCGCACGCAAAAAGACACCGAGGCGGTGTTCGGCGGCGACTATCCGGGCGGCGCCTTCTATACGCGTCCCGAATGGATGAAGGCGCATCCCGAGGAAACGCAGGCGCTCACCAATGCTATGGTCGCGACGCTGAAATGGATCCACAGCCACAGCGCCCAGGAGATCATGGAAAAGATGCCGCCGAACCTCGTCGGCCCGCACAAGGACGCCTATCTCGCCGCGCTCAAGAACACGATCCCCATGTACTCGACGACCGGCCTGATGGACCCGAAGGGTGCCGAGGCCGTGCTCGATGTGTTCAAGATCG
>SCRB01000915.1 GCA_004299545.1 Rhizobiaceae bacterium | reverse complement strand
GCCGGGATCGAGAGCGAAGCCCTTCCGGAGACCATAAAGGCGATCGACTACCGGTCGATCTATATGCAGGGGCTGATCGACGAGGCCGCGCTTGGCGCGCTCGCCGAGGGCGCCTCGCTCCTTGCCTGGCATACCAACCATCTCTTCTGCGGCAGATGCGGCCACGCGACCGAAATGCGGGCCGGCGGCTACCGACGGTTTTGCCCGCATTGCGGGACCGAGCATTTCCCGCGCACCGATCCGGTGGCCATCATGCTGTCGCTCTCGGGCGACAAATGCCTTCTCGGCCGCAGCCCACGCTTCAAGCCGGGAACGTATTCATGCCTCGCCGGCTTCATCGAGCCGGGAGAGACGATCGAAAACGCGGTCAGGCGCGAAACGCTCGAGGAAGCTGGCATCCATCTTGGCCGCGTCGTCTATCATGCGAGCCAGCCCTGGCCTTTTCCCTATTCGCTGATGATCGGCTGCTATGGCGAAGCGCTTGACGAGGCTATCAGCCTCGACGGCGAAGAACTGGAGGATTGCCGCTGGTTCACACGGGCGGAGGTGAAGCAGATGATCGACGACCAACACCCCGAAGGCATCGCCATTCCCGCGAAGGGCGCGATTGCCAGCCATCTGATCCGCCACTGGGCGGAATACCGGGAATAGAGGGCGGAATCGATGCGCCTGAAGGACTGCCATAATTTTCACGACTTTCGCAGACTGGCGCGACGGCGTCTGCCGGGTCCGATATTCAACTATATCGACGGGGCGGCCGACGACGAGATCACATATCGGCGCAATACGGAGGCATTTGAGCGTTGCGATCTGGTGCCAAACATACTGCGCGGAGTCGACAAGGTGGATCTATCGGTGACCGTCATGGGCCAGAAGCTGACGATGCCGGTCTATTGCTCGCCAACCGCGCTCCAACGTCTCTTTCACCATGAGGGAGAACGCGCGGTGGCTGCGGCTGCCGGCACATTCGGCACGATGTTCGGCGTTTCCTCACTCGGCACCGTCAGCCTGGAGGAGGCGCGAAAAATCAGCAGCAGCCCGCAGGTCTATCAATTCTATTTCCACAAGGATCGTGGCCTGAACCGGAAGATGATGTCGCGCGCGAGAAATGCCGGAATCGAGGTCATGATGCTGACGGTGGACAGCATCACCGGGGGAAACCGGGAGCGCGACAAGCGCACCGGCTTCGCCATCCCCTTTAGGCTCAACCTTGCCGGCATGGCCCAGTTCGCCGTCAAGCCGATCTGGGCCATCAACTATCTGAGGCACGAAAGTTTCAAGCTCCCTCAGCTCGATACGCATGTCGACATGGGCGCCGGCGTGATGTCGATCAGCCGTTACTTCACCGAGATGCTCGATCCATCCATGACGTGGGACGACGTTGCCGAGATGGTTCGCTATTGGAATGGCCAGTTCTGTCTCAAGGGCGTTATGTCGGTGGATGACGCCCGGCGTGCCGTTGAAATCGGATGCACCGGCATCGTGCTTTCCAACCATGGCGGCCGCCAACTCGATGGGTCGCGCAGCGGCTTCGACCAGCTCGCCGAAATCGTCGATGCCGTCGGCGACAGGATTGACGTGATGGTGGATGGCGGCGTCCAGCGCGGCACCCATGTCCTCAAGGCACTGTCGCTGGGCGCCAAGGCGGTGGGGCTCGGCCGCTATTATCTCTTCCCGCTTGCCGCCGCCGGCCAGGCAGGCGTGGAGCGCGCGCTGGAACTGATGCGCGTCGAGATCGAGCGGGACATGCGGCTGATGGGTTGCAGCTCGGTGGCCGAACTCACCCGGGGAAATTTACGGTTCCGGTGAGGGACGGTTCCCGCCCTCGACCGATCGCCTGAAGCCGCAATGCTTATCGAAGCCGCGCAGAGCCGTGAAAAGCGGGTCTGGAGCACCTCCATTTTTCTCCGACTCACAGAAATGCCCTATCTTCCTGTTTTCACGCAATTCCGAACGCAAAACCGCTGCGCACTCTTGCTGGAATTGCTCTATCCCTCAATCGTCCTCGCTTTGCTTCTGCCGGAACGGATTGGCGGCATAGACACCCCGGATGTGCGCTGGAGGATCGCCGATGGCTCACGCGGGCGGAAGTGAGGTGGATGATCGAGGAGGAGAGTCCCGAGGCGATCACCATCCCACCAAAGGGTGCGATCGCCAGCCACCCGATCCGCCACTGGGCAGAGAATTGATCGGATCGGGCCGCGCTAGTGGTTTGTTTCCAACATTTGCATCCCATCTGTATCAGCCCGGAGCGCAAATGTTGGAAACAGAAAACCACTAGTAAGTTTATGATTTGAGTGGAATTCTCGAATTTGACATTTGATGCCGAGGCAGACATCACTCGGGTATCAAATGTCAAATTCATTCCACTAGCGGTCTTACCAGAGCCCCGGCAGGAGCCTCCACCGCACCTTGCGGGCATAGGCTTCATATCCCGGAAGCGCAGTTCGCAGCAGGCGATCCTCCCATGCGGTCCGCAAGACCAGAGCAGCGGAAGCGAGCGCCGCGGGCACGAATGCCCGTAAGGAACCGAGGCCCAGCGCCATGCCGAAAAACATGACCAGAGCCGCCACATAGCCCGGATGGCGAACGAACCGATAGGGGCCGCGGTCGATCACCCGCTGGTCGCGTTCGGATTGGATGCGCACGCCCGGCTCGAAGAAGGGGTTTACCGCCTGCGCCCAGGCCGTCACGGCAATGCCGACGACCAGCACGACGTAGCCGAAGGCAGCGAGCCACAGGGGCACGTGCGACCAATGGAACCGGGCGGCATCGAGGGAAGCGACCGGAATAATGGCAACCATCATCGGCAGTATGATCGCCAGAAGCGCCTTGTCCCAGCCCTTCGTACCCGGCTGGAAGCGGCTGCGCGCCCGGTAGATGACGGGATTGACGCGGGCAAGAACGAGGGCCGAAGCGCCGAAGGCCAGGATCAGGACGATGACAAACACCCAGCCGTTCGGCCAGCCGAGCGTACCGGCGGGCAGGAAGATAAGGACAAGCAGCGCCAGCGGCAGCCCGATCGCGTAGGCCACCGCTTTGGCAAGGGGCATTGGCTCCGGGTCTTGCGGCACGGTCAGACCCTTTCATGGTCGTGACCCCATTACCATCATCAACACGATGAGTCGTGACCAAGCTGGAAGGCCATGGTCCCCGACCAATAGCCTGCCGTCAATCGTCCTCGCTTTGCGTCTGCCGGAACGGATTGGCGGCATAGACGCCCAGGATGCGCACCTCGCGCGAAAAGAAGCCCAGTTCCTCCAGCGCGAGCGCCACGTTGCGGTCGTCCGGATGCCCCTCGATGTCGGCGTAAAATTGCGTCGAAAAGAACTTCCCGCCCAACTGATAGCTTTCGAGCTTGGTCATATTGACGCCGTTCGTGGCAAATCCCCCCATCGCCTTGTAGAGGGCAGCCGGAACGTTGCGCACCCGGAAAATGAAGGTCGTCATCATTTTTTCGTCCGCGCTCTTGCGCACGGCCCAGGACTTTTCCCTCGACAGCACGACGAAACGGGTGACGTTGTTGTCCGTGTCCTCGACATTTTCCGCGACGATGTCGAGCCCGTAGAGTTCGGCGGCAAGCCTTGGCGACAACGAAGCCTTCGTCGGATCGCCTTCCTCGGCGACCATGTGGGCCGCGCCCGCCGTATCCCCTGCAATGACAGGCTTCCAGCGGTGCTTGCGGATGATCTTGCGGCACTGGCCAAGCGCATGGATATGGCTGTGGACGGATTTGATCCCCTCGAGGCGAGCGCCGGGAAGCACCATGAGC
>SCRB01000009.1 GCA_004299545.1 Rhizobiaceae bacterium | reverse complement strand
CACGCTTTTCCTCAACGGATGCTTGAAAACCTGTCCGACCTTGAACTCTTCCAGATAAAGGCCCGCCATCGAAATCCTCCGGTATATGAACGGCTTGATAGGCCTGCCGAAAGGAAACTGCAACGAAGGCGCCGTTAACGCCGGTTAACGAATATGATGAACCGTTCGTAAACCAATTGTCCCTAGGTTGCACCCGTCTCTCGCATCCGGTCAGAACGGCAAATGGTCGTCAATCATCTTCTCAAATGGATCGATACGGCGCGCGTGGCGCAAAGAAGCGCTGCCGCCGAGGCGCTCGCGAGGGTCTATATCGGTTCGCCGCTGGATTTCGAGGACCGCTGTGCGGCGGAAGCCGCGCTCACCTTCCTTCTCGACGACCCCTCCGCCAAGGTGCGCCTGGCGCTGGCGGAAGCGCTTTCGCTCAGTCACAAGGCGCCGCCTCAGATCGTCAGCGCGCTCGCCGGCGACCTGCCGGAAATCGCCACGCTCGTCCTGACGCGCTCGCCGCTCTTTTCCGACCACGAACTGATCGACCGCATCGCCGCGGGCGACGACCATGTCCAGCGCGCCATCGCCGAGCGCGCCTCGGTTTCGATGCCTGTTGCGGCGGCGATCGCGGAGGTCGGTACGATCACGGCCTGTCTCGCGCTTCTGAAGAACGACGGCGCCGATATCGCCTCGCTCAGCTTCCACCGGATCGCAGACAGGCACGGACATTCCGCGCATATCCGCGAGGCGATGCTTTCCGACAGGCGTCTTCCGGCGGATAGCCGGCATCTTCTTCTCGTGCGGCTGGGCGAGGCACTCAGCGGCGCCCCATTGGTCAAGGCACTGATGGGGCAGGCGAGGGCGGAGCGCATCACGCGCGAGGCATGCCTTCGTGCCTCCCTGACCCTGATCGAAAAGACCGGGATCGACGAACACCGCGCTCTGGTGGAGCATTTGCGCCTCTCGGGTCATCTGACGGCAAGTTTTCTCGTTCGCGTGATGGCCCAGGGCAAGATCGATTTCTTCGGCTCCGTGCTGGAAGCCCTGACCGGTCACGACCAGGGCAAGGTGCAAGCGCTTCTCGTCAGGGGCCGGGAAGGCGCGCTGATCGCGCTGTTGCGGAAGGCTGGCATAAGCGATGCCATCCATGGCGTTCTCGTTCGTGCGCTCATGGTCTGGCGCGATGTCGCCAACGGCAAGCGCATCGCCGGCACCCAGGAGGTGAGTTGGCTGATGCTGAAGGAGATCGATGCCGCGCCGGGCCAACCCGGCCCCAAACCGCAGCATGTCGACCTCGCTTCCCTGATCCGCTCCATCCATCTCGATGCCCTTCGCGCCAATGCGCGCGGTCACGCGCTGGCGATCACGGCGGCGTAAGGGCAGGCGGTTCCGCGAGCGTTGTCCGCCGTTTTCGTCCTTCCCCCTGCGTTGCGTGGAAAAGAACCGCGACAAGAACGATCAGTCCGCCGGCGAGGGCCGAGACAGACGGCACTTCGGAAAGGATAAGCCAGGCCAGGAAGACGGCGAGCGGCAGTTCCGCCGTGCCCAGCAGGCCGGACTCGGTCGCCGTCACCCGCATCGTTCCTTCGGTCCATAAAATGACTGCAAAGGCGTAGGAAACGCCAAACGCGCTGGTGATCCAGAAATCATGCGCCGATATGGCGAGCGGGTCGGAGACGAAGCAACTGGCGACAGCGAGGAGGAGCGACGAGACGGCGGCAGCCCAAACGACCGGCACCTCGCGGAACTTACGGATCAGCACCATGTAGAGGGCGCAGCCCGCGGTCATGAGGAGCGCGAACAGGTCGCCGAGAAGGGACGCGTGCGCCGCCCATCCGGCTCCCGCCATCAGGATAACGCCCGACAGCGACACGAAAGCCGTGGCAATGGTACGGCGCGGCGCTCTTTCCCCGGCGATCAGCCATT
>SCRB01000914.1 GCA_004299545.1 Rhizobiaceae bacterium | reverse complement strand
AGGAAGTCGTGAAGCAGTTCTTTGGCTAGGAGCCGCACAAGGGCGTCAACCCCGATGAGGTCGTTGCGATCGGCGCGGCCATCCAGGCCGGCGTGCTGCAGGGCGACGTCAAGGACGTTCTGCTTCTCGACGTGACGCCGCTGTCGCTCGGCATCGAGACGCTGGGCGGGGTCTTCACCCGCCTCATCGAACGCAACACGACGATCCCGACCAAGAAGTCGCAGACCTTCTCGACCGCCGAGGACAACCAGGGCGCGGTGACGATCCGCGTCTTCCAGGGCGAGCGCGAGATGGCGGCCGACAACAAGCTGCTCGGCCAGTTCGATCTAGTCGGCATCCCGCCGGCCCCGCGCGGCGTGCCGCAGATCGAGGTCACTTTCGACATCGACGCCAACGGCATCGTCAACGTCTCGGCCAAGGACAAGGGCACCGGCAAGGAGCACCAGATCCGCATCCAGGCATCGGGCGGCTTGAGCGACGCCGAGATAGAGAAGATGGTGAAGGATGCCGAATCCAACGCCGAAGCCGACAAGAAGCGGCGTGATCTCGTCGAGGCGAAGAACCAGGCCGAGGCGCTTGCCCATTCGTCCGAGAAGTCGCTGAAGGAATATGGCGAGAAGGTTTCCGCCGATGACCGCAAGGCCATCGAGGATGCCATTACCGCTCTTAAGGCGGCTTCCGAAGGCGACGATCTCGAAGGCATCAAGGCCAAGACCCAGACGCTTGCCGAAGTGTCGATGAAACTCGGCCAGGCCATGTACGAGGCCTCCCAGGCTGAAGCCGCCAACAAGGATGCGGCGGCCGACGCCAAGGCCTCCGGCGAAGATGTTGTCGACGCCGATTTCGAGGAGATTAACGAGGACGACAACAAGAAGTCGGCCTGATCACCCGGAAAACACTGGAAAAGCCCGGCTCCCCCGCCGGGCTTTTTCATTGCCGCGATGCACGGACCCGCGAAATATGCTTAACATCCACTTGACGAGCGAGGAGCACAGCAGGTTCGCGCGGGGAATGAGGCACGGGGACTGGCGCATCGCGTTGCGGATCACTAAATCGAGAGGCGTGCTGCGTCCTTGAAGAAGGGCGCCGCTGTTCAGCCAGGCAGAGAAGAACAAGAGCCAAGGGTAAGATGAAGGCTGATTTCTATGAAACGCTCGGCGTCTCGCGGGGAGCCGACGAGAAGGAGTTGAAGGCCGCCTTCCGCAAACTCGCGATGAAATATCATCCCGACCGCAATCCCGGCGATGATACGTGCGAGGTCAAGTTCAAGGAAATCAACATGGCCTACGAGGTCCTGAAGGACCCGCAGAAGCGTGCCGCCTACGACCGCTTCGGCCATGCCGCTTTCGAGGGCGGGATGAATGGCGGCGGCGGTTTCGGTGCGCATGGCTTCGCCGCAGGCGGTTTCGCTGACATCTTCGAGGATATTTTCGGCGAGATGATGGGTGGCGGGCGCCAAAGGCGCTCAGCCTCGGGGCGCGAGCGCGGCGCCGATCTTCGCTACAACATGGAGATCGCGCTGGAGGAAGCCTATAGCGGAAAGACGGCGCAGATCAGGGTTCCAGCCTCCATCCAGTGTTCGGAATGCTCCGGTTCCGGCGCCAGGCCCGGCACGTCGCCCGTCACCTGCACCATGTGCTCCGGTTCGGGCCGCGTGCGCGCGGCGCAGGGCTTCTTCTCGGTCGAGCGCACCTGCCCGGCTTGCCAGGGGCGCGGTCAGACCATCAAGGATCCGTGTCCCAAATGTGCCGGCCAGGGCCGTGTCACCGAGGACCGTTCCCTCTCCGTCAATATTCCGGCCGGCATCGAGGACGGCACCCGCATCCGTCTCGCCGGCGAGGGCGAGGCGGGCCAGCGCGGCGGGCCTGCGGGCGATCTCTACATCTTCCTCTCCGTCAAACCGCACGAGTTTTTCCAGCGCGACGGCGCTGATCTTTATTGCAAGGTGCCGATCTCGATGACGACCGCCGCGCTCGGCGGCGCCTTTGAAGTGGCGACGCTCGACGGCACCCAGACGCGCGTCAAGGTGCCTGAAGGCACCGAGCATGGACGGCAGTTCCGCCTCAAGGGCAAGGGCATGCCCGTCCTGCGCCAGCCGCAGTTGGGCGATCTCTATATACAGGTGGCGGTGGAGACGCCGCAGAACCTCTCCAAGCGCCAGCGCGAACTGCTCGAGGAGTTCGAAAAGCTTTCATCCAGGGAGAACAGCCCGCAATCCGCGGGGTTCTTTAGCCGAATGAAGGATTTCTTCGAGTCCCTTGGGGAATGATCTCAGCCCCGGATACGGCCTCCCACAAAGCCGCATTGATCCACCGCATTTTGCTAAGGCGTTGTGGTTTCGGCTTGTTTTCGGCTGAAACTGATTTATCTAACGTGACGAGGGGCGTTATCGAGAGGGACACCGCATGCCGGTCAAGACGGGTCTGAAGAAGACCTTCACCTCCAAATTCGATGATGAGCTCCGCTTTTTCCGTGGCTGGCTGGACAAGCCAAAGGCCGTCGGCTCGATTGTCCCGACAAGTTCCGTCACGTCGAAGCGCATGGCTTCCGTCGTCAATCCGCATTCCGGACTCCCGGTGCTTGAACTGGGGCCCGGCACCGGCGTCATTACTCGCGCGATCCTGGAGCGAGGCGTGCGGCCCGAAGACCTTTATCTCGTCGAATATTCCGAGGATTTCGTCGATCATCTGCGCAGCCACTTCGCCGGCGTCAACGTCATTCACGGTGATGCGTTCGATCTTGGAAAGACGCTGGGCGCGGCTGGAGAGCTTCAATTCGATGCCGCGGTGTCTGGCGTTCCCCTGCTCAATTTCCCCGTTTCCCGGCGCATCGCCTATATAGAGGGCATCTTGGATCGCTTGCCTGCCGGCCGGCCCGTCGTCCAGCTGACTTACGGTCCGCTTTCGCCGGTTCCGCCCGGCCGGGGGAACTATACGGTCAAACATTTCGATTTCATCTTCCGCAACATCCCGCCGACGCAGTTGTGGATCTATCGCCGGGGCGGCGCGGAGGATGCGGCGAATGTGCGTCCTCTGAAGAGGCGCCGGTAATGAAGATGCTCTGAACCAGGCATGCCGGCGCGCGTTCAGGGCTACGGATCGATGCCTTCGAAAATCCTCGTCTTCGCCGGTTCGTTGCGAACGGGTGCGTTCAGCATCCGCACCGCCAATGTCGCGATGAAGGAACTGGCG
>SCRB01000913.1 GCA_004299545.1 Rhizobiaceae bacterium | reverse complement strand
GGCTTCAGCGTATCGAGAGGCGGATAGGTCTCCTGGCCGGCATCGCTCATTCGCTCTGTCCTTCCTTTTCGGTTCCGGGGAGGATTTGAATCCGACCGGCAGGGTTGAGAGCATGATGTGATAGAATAGAATCACATTATGCTCCTATCTCCTTGTCGAACATGATTTTTTCGGAAACCTGATGTCCTTTCCGGATTATGTTCGAGCGCGGAAATTCAGTCGGGAAAACGGGCGCGGTAAGCGGGGACGACCTCCGGATTCCTGAGATTGTGCGGAAGCTCGCCCGAAAGGACACGGATCGCCTCGGCCGCCGCTCCCGTTCCCATGCGTTCCATGCTTTCTTCCGTGATACCCGCCATATGCGGTGTGAGGACGACGTTGTCGAAGCCGAAATAAGGATGGTCGCGCGGAAGGGGCTGGGTTGCGAAAACATCGAGCGCAGCGCCTCCGATGCGGTTTTCGCGGAGGGCAGCGACGAGTGCGTCGTCGTCGATGATGGCGCCGCGGGCACCATTGACGATCACGGCCGTCGGCTTCATGCGACGGATGCGCGCCGCATCGATCATGCCGCGCGTCTCGGGCGTCAACGGGCAGCAGATGGCAATGATGTCGGCCTCGGCCATGAGGTCGTCGAGAGCGCGAAAGGCTATATTTATGCCCGGGGGCACACCCTCAGGTCTGCGGGTGTTGGCCAGGACCTTCAGCCCGAATCCGCCCGTGGCGATCGCCGCGACCTGGCGGCCGATGTCGCCCATGCCGACGATGCCGATCGTCTTGCCGGCTAGTTCGTTGCCATGAAGGGTGTGTTCGCGTGCCTCCAGCCAGCCCTTTTCGCGCAAGTCCCGGTTGATGATGCGAAAGCGCCGCAGAAGAGCCATGGCGGCGAAGAAGACATATTCCGCAACCGTGCGCGCATTGACGCCCGGCACGTTGGCGACGAGGACGCCGGCTTTGGCCGCTGCCTCCATAGGCACCATGTCCAGCCCGGCGCCGTGCCGGATCGCGGCGCGCAAACGCGGCGCGTCCTCGAAGATTTCCGGTGGTACCGGGACGCGGATGATGAGGGCTTCGGCGTCCCGCGATTCCGCTACAAAGACGGCGGGGTCGAGCCGGGATGCGATGCGAAGCCGGGCCACGCCGTCGAGCATCGCCGCGGCGCGCGGATGAAGCGGATGAGTGGAATAGATGACCGGAAGGCCCGATGCGTCATTCTTTGTCATGTCGATCCGGCAGAATTATCGTGGTGAAACGATTGTCCTCCTGCGGCATGTAGCGGCAGGAGCCGTCCGTCCGCAAGCGATTGCGCGGATCGTCCATGCGGTGCCGGTCCCTCTTGGCCGGGATGCGGAGGGCATTGCACTGAGACGGCTTCGGATGGAAACTGCCGCCTGTCTCATCCAAGCGGGGTAACGGGTATGAGATTCGTTCCGACCTATGCGAGCCGCCGGTCCGACATGATTGCGCAGGGATTGTGGCGTGACAGGACGCTTCTCGATCACCTCGACCGGGTGTTGCATGCCTCTCCCGACAAGGAGGCTCTTGTCGTCTATCGGGCGGATGCGGCGCAAGAAAAGCGCATGACCTATCGGGAAGTCGACGCTCTCGCGACCCGGCTCGCTGCCGGCCTCAAGGCGCACGGCATCGGCCGCGGCGACGTCGTTTCCTTCCAGTTGCCGAACTGGTGGGAATTTTTCGTCCTCCACATTGCCTGTCTCAGGATCGGCGCCGTCAGCAATCCGCTGATGGTGATCTTCCGCGAACGCGAACTGCGTTTCATGCTGGGACTTGCCGCAAGCAGGATCCTCATTGTTCCCAAGGTGTTCCGCGGCTTCGACTACGCCGCCATGGCGAGGGGGCTGAAGACGGAACTGCCGGAATTGCAGCATGTCTTCATCGTCGATGGCGATGGCCCCGAAGCTTTCACCACCCTGATCGAAAGCGGCGGGAACGCCGTGCCGGCGCGCGGGGAGCGTGCCGCGCCGGACGACGTGATCCAACTCCTTTACACGAGCGGCACCACCGGCGAGCCGAAGGGCGTGACCCACTCCTCCAACACCATGCTCGCCAATCTCGAGCCGTTCGCGGAGCGTCTCGGTCTCGGAAGCGGGGACGTCATCCATATGCCATCGCCCATGGGACATCAGCTGGGCTTTATGTACGGCCTCGTCCTGCCGGTGATGCTGGGCGCCAGCGCCGTCTTGCAGGACATTTTCGATCCTGAAGCGATGACGCGGCAGATCGTGGAGGAGAAAGCCACTTTCACCATGGGTGCGACGCCGTTCCTGAGCGGTTTCGTCGACCATGTGGCGAAAAGCGGTGCCGCGACGCCCAGCCTCCGCGTCTTCGTTTCCGCCGGCGCCCCCATCCCGCGTGCGCTCGTCACCAAGGGACGGGAGACGTTGGGAGCGGCGATCATTTCGGGCTGGGGTATGTCGGAAAACGGCGCCGTTACGACGACAAAAGTGGACGATTCGGAGGAACTGACGACGAATACCGACGGCTGCGCCCTTCCGGGGATGGAAGTGAAGGTCGTCGGCCATAGCGGAAAGCCTGTTCCCTCCGGTGAAGAAGGACGCTTGATGGTGCGTGGCTGCTCCAATTTCGCCGGCTATCACAAGCGGCCGGGACTGGGGCAATATGACGAGGAAGGCTGGTTCGACACCGGCGACATCGCCCGCATGGACAAACAAGGCTATATCCGCATCTGCGGCCGTGCCAAGGACATCATCATGCGCGGCGGCGAAAACATTCCCGTCGTCGAGGTCGAGGGGCTGCTTTACAAGCACCCCGCCATTTCGGGCGTGGCGATCGTCGGCTATCCGGACAGGCGGCTGGGAGAACGCGCCTGCGCTTTCGTCACGCTGCGCGAGGGAGCGTCGCTGACGTTCGAGGAAATGACGGATTTCCTCAGGGCGCAAAAAATGGCGATCCAGTATATTCCCGAGCGGATGGAAATCGTGAAGGAACTCCCGCGGACGCCGAGCGGCAAGGTACAGAAGTTCAAACTCCGGGAAGCCGCTGCGAAGGCTACGGCTTGACCTTGCCGATGCTGTAGGGCGCTCCGCTGCCTTACGGCGTGAGGGAACCGGCCGCGCCCGCCGCTTGTTTATGACCACGCCCACGGGCCGGAGATGGCTGATCGAGATGACGAAGATGCTGGCCAGCGTGGCGGATGCCCGGGAGGCCGCGATTGCGGCCGAAGGCGGCGCCGATATACTGGATGTCGAGTTCGCGGGGTTGCAGGAAGGCGGGCATGACCTCGCCGGTGAACTTCGGCGCCTTGCGCGAAAAGGGAATGCGCGCCGCTCCCTTTGGGTCGCGTTCGGCGATTGGCCAGAAAAAGAAGGTGCGCTGGCGTCCATGCTTCCTGTTGCGGCATCGGCCGGCGCTGATGCGATCCGGGTCTCGGCTCCGCCACCCCACGCG
>SCRB01000912.1 GCA_004299545.1 Rhizobiaceae bacterium | reverse complement strand
CGGCATAGTCGTAGCGGTCGAGCCATGCCCTGGCGGAATAATGGTCGACGATGAGGATCTCGTCGGGCAGGAACAGAACGATGTCGCGCTGGTCCTGCGGCCGCTCGAGCTTGAGCCTGACGGGATCGAACTGGAAGGCAAGGTCGTAGCCGAAGGCGCCGTAAAGGCCGAGATTGGCGTCGTGGTCGGTGCGGAAAAGCGCGACGACAGCGCGGAGCACGGTAAAGACGGAAGGGACGCGGCTGCGCTCCTCCTCGGTGAAACTGCCCGACGGCTCGGCGACATCGAGACGGATCAGGCGCGCGGAATTCTCCGTTATCGTCACATCCGCGAGCCCTTGGAGCGCGCCGCCGAGCGCGGGCAGCATCGCCTCGCCGCGTTGGTTGAGGGCCTCGATCTTCATAGCGCGGCCTTTCGCCGAAACGACGACCGGCGGATCGATGACGGCCGTGTCCCAGCGCGTATAACGTCCGGGATATTCGTAATTGGAGGAGAAGACGGCGCCGCGGCGGCTGTCGAGGCCATCGATGAAGTCCTCTATCGCGCTTTCGTAGGGCGTGTCATGGCGCCTGCGGGTGATGCTTACGCCCCCTTCGGTGACGAAGCGCTCGGCGCCGTTTTCAAGCATTTCGACTGTCATTGCCGTCTCCATCCGTCTTGCCGAGCCGAAGCCGACCAGCCCTGAAATGCGAAATGGCCGCCCGGACTTCTCCTGCGGCCATTATCAATTTCACGCGCACGCGCTTCGTTTGGCCGCCGTCAGCTGGCCCACCACCAAAGAGTAATCGTCGAAGCCGTGTTCATACCGAATTCCATAGCTTTGAAACCCGTTTCGCGCAACCGGATTTCCTTCCGGTCTTCTCGCAGGTCTGGGAGCGGGCGACAGCGGCTTCCACCGAAACAAAACCAGTACGAAGCGGATGTACCGGTTCCGTGTTTATGCTAAAGAATAGGTTAAAGCATCGTGCGGAGTGCGTGTGAATGCCTGAAGCCAACGCCGACAACGCGGCAGCCGGTTCCCACCGGACGCTTTCCGACGTGATCCGCGAAGTGAAGAATGCCGCGGCCGACAGGGATGACGTCGTGGTCGAGATGCGGGAGGCGAGCCGGATGCGGCTCGAACTGCTGGCGCAGGAACTCGAGCCTTTCTTCGCCGAGGTTCCAAAAGATATCGAGTGGTTCGATTTCGCGGTGTCTTCAGGCGCGCAGCCGCGGCTGTGGATCGATGCCGTCAGCCATGTCGGGCTCGGACGCGACCGCCGGACTTACCGCTTCGTCACCGATACGAGGCTCGGCCGCATGGTCCTGGCCGAGTCGACCGATCTCCATGTCGTCGGCGAGCAGGTGAAACGCTACGTCGCCGAGCGCATCATCGACTATGAGAAGGCGATGGCGGGTGGGACCGAAGCGGTCCTGCCGGGCGTGGACTCCTCCGTACCTTCGAGGCGCCGAAGCGGCTGGAGAGCCTTCCTGCACGGTCTTCTTCTGTTCATTGCCGGCGCGATCGTCGGACTTGCCTGCGCGGCTGCGTGGTTCTGGGACAGGCTGTCCGCGCTTGGCATCACATTCTGAAAACGCGACGCCATCTGGTGTTGCAGTGAGCCTCGAAGGACGCACCGATTTTACGCCGTGAGCGCCACTTTCTCGGCAGGTTCGCCCGAGAGTGTTTCCAGCATCATTTCCGTAACCGGCATCGTCGGCCCGGTGACGCCGCGGCGGCTGAGCCGCACGTTCCAGCGATCGCCATTGCGCTCAATGTCAATCAGATTGTATTGCGCGAGCGGCCGGCGCGAGCCGAAGGCTTCGCCGGCAGCGGCGACCCCGACGACGGGAACCTCCCCATTGCGGCCCGGAATCCAGTAAAGCGTCGGTTCATGGGTGTGGCCGTGCAGGACCAGCTCGGCGCCGTGTTGCCGGATCACCTTCTGGAACAGCGCGATGCCGAACAGCCGCTTGTGTGCCGCCGCAGCGCTGCGGACCGGCGGATGATGGATCATGACGACTCGGAACAGGCGTCGCCTGGCCGCTTCGTCGAGGATACGCCCCAGGCGGGCCGCCTGCCTGGCACGGAAATAGCCGTTCGCCATGAAAGGGGCCGTCGCCCGCGCGGTGGAAGTGCCGATCAGCGCAATGTCGCCGCGCACGCGCAGGTAGGGGAAGGCGTGGCTGTCGGCAACGGGAGCGGCGCCGTCGCCCTCCATCCATGGCCCCCAGGCGCGGCAGGCCTTGTCGAGGGCGCCGGGCACATAGGCGTCGTGGTTCCCGGGGACGAGGGAAACGTCATGCGGCGAGCCCAGCATCTCCAGCCACAACCGCGCCATTTCGATCTCGCGATCAAGGGCAAGATTGACCAGGTCGCCGGTGACGGCAATGTGATCGGGCGCTTCCGCTTTCACGTCGGCGACGATCTGGTCGATGATCGAATCGCGCATATGCCGGCGGCGGTTGCGCTGCCAGTTCACATAACCGGTGATGCGTTTTGAGGCGAGGTCGCGATAATCGACATCCGGAAGCGGCCCGAGATGGATATCGGAAAGATGCGCAAGCCTGAACATTCCTATCTTGTAAGCCACCGACCGACTGCTTTCCAGCCTCTTACCGAAGAAAGAAAGGGGAAAGCATGACGAACGCCCCCGATGACGGGCGGCAATCGAGGGCATTGCCGAGATGGCGGAGCCGGCTTTTCCATGGCTATTTCCTCCTGTCCCGACCGATGACCTTCGGTGTTCGCGGCATCGTCCATGATTCCGACGCAAGAAGCGTCTTCCTGGTCCGTCAGATCGGAAGAGC
>SCRB01000911.1 GCA_004299545.1 Rhizobiaceae bacterium | reverse complement strand
TCTTCCGATCTTGGTCAGGTCGTAATCCTTGTTCTTGAACACGCCCGACAGCCACTGCGCCCATTCAACGGGGACAAGCTGGGCATCGACGCCGACCTGTTTCAGTTCCGCGGCGATGATCTCGCCGCCACGGCGGGCATAGGGCGGGGGCGGCAGCTTGATGACCGTCTTGAAGCCGTTCGGATAGCCGGCCTCTTTCAGGAGTTCCTTCGCCTTGGCGGGATCGTAGGGGTATTTGCCGGTCAGATCGATGTAAGCGGGATTATGCGGCGCGAAATGCGAGCCAATCGGCGTTCCGAACCCGTATTCGGCACCGTCGATGACCGCCTTGCGGTTCACCGCATAGGATAATGCGCGCCGGACCCGGATATCGTTGAACGGCTTTTTGGCGTTGTTGATCGCAACGATCGTCTCGCCTTCGGTGGTGCCGATCTCGACGGAGAATTGCGGGTTGGACTGGAATTGCGCGACGGCCTCCGGCGCGGGGAAGTTGATGAAGCCGTCGACATCGCCGGCGAGGAGCGAGGATGCTGCTGCGGCCGGATCGGAAATGAACTTGAACGTCGCCTTGTCGAGCGCCGGTTCCTTGCCCCAATAGTCCGGGTTCTTCACGATCTGGACGCTGTCGCCCTTGATCCAGTTGGAGAACTTGAACGGGCCGGTGCCGATCGGATCCGTTACGTCCTTGGCGGCGGTATTCGGCGCCAGCATGACGGCCTGCGGCCAGGCGAGGTCGAACAGGAAATCGCCGTCGGGACGCGAAAGCGTGATCTTCGCCGTCAGCGGATCGACCACGTCGATCTCCTTGATCGGCTCGTAAAGGCCTTTTTGCGGATTGGTGGAGTCCTTGGCGCGGGCGCGATCCAGCGAGAATTTGACGACGCTGGCGTCGAACGGCGTTCCGTCGTGGAACTTCACGCCCTTGTGCAGCTTGAAGGTGTAGACGAGACCATCGGGCGATACGGTCCAACTGTCGGCGAGGCAGGGATGGACTGTGCCCTTTTCGTCCATCCGGGTCAGGCCCTCGAAGATGTTGCCATAGGTGATTTCGCCGATGACGGCGGCGGTGTTCGCCGTCGGATCGAGGACCGGCGGTTCGAGCACGGTTCCCATGATGACGTCCGTTCGAGCGGCAAGCGCCGTGCCGCCGAGCGCGAGCACCATGGCCGCGGCCGCAAGCGTGGTTTTCCACATTTTCATTTATTCAGGCTCCCCGAGGATGGTTGGATCTGTGATTGGCCGAATAGGGTTGGACAGGCGATTGAAGCCCGGATTTCGCCCGGAGTAAATCGGTTTCAGCCGGCGGCGCCGAAAAGGGCATCGAGGCTGATCGCCATGACATTGGCGGATTGTACCATGTCTTCGATCCCAACCCACTCGTCAGGCTGGTGTGCGAGGTCGAGAATGCCCGGCCCGTAGGCGATGCAATCATGCAGATGGCCGATACGGGCAATGTGTTTCTGATCGTAGGTTCCCGGAGAGATGACATATTCCGGATCGTGGCCGAAGACCTCGCGGATACCGCCGGCGACGGCCTGGACCACCGGCGCGTCGCGCTCCGTCATCGTCGGCAAGACTTCCATGAGATTGCGCATGCCGTAATCGAAGCGGGGGCGCTCGCGCTTCAGCCGCTCCAGGATAGACGAAACCTCACCCTTCACCTCGTCGATATGTTCCTCGAGCAGGAAGCGCCGGTCGATCACGATGCGGCAGGAATCGGGAACGGTCGGCGAGGGGAGGCCGGGGAAGAAATCCTCAGTCTGCCCGCCATGGATCGAATTGATGTTCATGGTCGAGCGCCGTGCGCCTTCCGGCACGACGGGCATTTCGGTCTGCTTGCGATCGAGCGCCGGGAAAAGCTCGTGCTCGAAGGCATCGAGCACGGCGCCCATATGGCGGATGGCGCTATCGCCGAGGAAGGGCATGGAACCGTGGGCGATCCGCCCCTTCGTCTCGATCTCGGCCCACCAGACGCCGCGATGGCCGAGGCAGATCCGGTCCTTGTTGAGCGGTTCTGGGATGATGACGTGATCGACGCGCGGCCGGGAGAAGTAACCTTCCTTCGCCAGATAGGCGACGCCGCCGAAGCCGCCGGATTCTTCGTCCACCGTTCCGGAGATTTCAATCGCGCCGTGAAAATCGGGGCGGACGGCCAAAAAAGCCTCGACGGCTATGATCGAGGCGGCAAGCCCGCCCTTCATGTCGCAGGTGCCACGTCCGAAGATTTTGCCGTCCCTGATCTCGCCGCCGAAAGGATCGACGGTCCAGCCAGCGCCCGTCTCGACCACGTCGATATGCGAATTGAAATGGACCGTCGGGCCGGGTCCCTTGCCCTCCAGACGCGCCACGACATTGGTGCGGGGGTAGCGGTCGGTGTCGCCCGGCGTGCCTTCGCCGCGAATAAGTTTCGTCTGGAAGCCGAGGCGGGAGAGGCAGCGCGCGACATATTCGGCGCAGGGCGTATAAGCCTCGCCCGGCGGATTGACGGTCGGAAAGCGGATGAGATCGACAGTGAGCGCGACGAGATCGTCGGTTCTGTCTTCGATGGCGCGGGCAAAGCATTCAATCATGAAGCGTCTTGGAGCAGAATCGGAGACGGTTTGACAAGAGAGATGCGTGACAATTTTTTCAACCGATCAAAATCCCGGACCGAGGCTTGTTCCCGCCCTTCATAGGGGAGGGGCGGGAATCGGGGAATAGGACCCGCCTTCCGCAATTTCATTATGCCGATGTATCCCTTCCCGGAATAATTTCGCGCGCTGTTGATATTTGTCGGGAAAGCATTCTCTTTTCCGGCACTCCCTTATACTAATTTGCCGCGAGGGAGTTTTATTCATGGCAAAGGAACCGCAGCTGCCGCTTTCGCGGCCTGTTGCCGACGTGGTTCGCAAGACCACCTGCTATATGTGCGCCTGCCGCTGCGGGATAAACGTCCACCTGAAGGGCGGGAAGATCCGCTACATCGAGGGAAACCGGGACCATCCGGTCAACCGCGGCGTGCTCTGCGCCAAGGGTTCGGCCGGGATCATGCAGCACTACGCGCCGGCAAGATTGAGTGCGCCGCTCCTGCGCACCGGCCCGCGCGGCTCCGGCGAATTCAAGGAGATTTCCTGGGACGAGGCGCTCGAAACGGCGGCGAAATGGCTCGGCGACATACGGGCGAGCGACCCAAGGAAACTCGCCTTCTTCACGGGGCGCGACCAGTCGCAATCGCTTACCGGTTTCTGGGCGCAGCAGTTCGGCACGCCGAACTATGCCGCGCATGGCGGCTTCTGCTCGGTCAATATGGCCGCCGCCGGCATCATGACCATTGGCGGCGCGTTCTGGGAATTCGGCGCGCCCGATTGGGAACGCACGAAGCTTTTCGTGCTCTTCGGTGTCGCCGAGGACCATGATTCCAATCCGCTGAAGATCGGCATGGCGGGGCTGAAAAGCCGTGGTGTGCCGATCGTCTCGGTCAATCCCGTGCGCACCGGCTATTCGGCCATCGCGGACCACTGGATCGGGATCCGTCCGGGCACGGACGGCCTTCTCATTCTCTCTCTGGTCCATGAACTCCTGCGCACGCATCATGTCGATCTCGATTATGTCCGACGCTATTCCAACGCCTCCTGGCTGGTCATCGACGCGCCCGGAACAACTGAACACGGCCTTTTCGCGCGCGACCGCGAAGGCCGTCCGCTTGTGCATGAACAGGTAACGGAGCACACCGTTCCGGCCGGGAGCAAGGGCGCACGAGCGGCGCTTTCGGGTCGTTTCCTGCTCGATGACGGCCGCGGTGCCGTTCCCGTTTTCCAACTGATGGCGGAGAAATATCTCGACCCGAAATATGCGCCGGAACGCGTGAGCGCGATCACCGGCGTCGGCGCCTCCGTCATCCGCGGCCTTGCGGGGAAAATCGCGCACGCCGCTTTCGAGGAGGCGATCGAGATCGACCAACCGTGGGTGGATATCAACGGCGAACGCCATCCGGGCTTTGTCGGCCGGCCGGTGTCCTTCCATGCCATGCGCGGCATTGCCGCCCATTCGAACGGTTTCCAGACCGCGCGCGCCCTGCACCTGCTGCAGGTGCTAATCGGCTCGGTCGATTGCCCCGGCGGCTTCCGCTTCGAGCCGCCCTATCCGAAGCCCTTCGAGGCGCATCCGGTGCCGCACGGCAAGGCCGGGGATTTTGCCCCGAACACACCGCTTTCGGGTGCTCATCTCGGCTTTCCGCGCGGTCCGGAGGACCTGCTGGTCGATGACGACGGCAAGCCCGCCCGCATCGACAAGGCCTTCTCCTGGGATGCGCCGATCGCGGCGCACGGCATGATGCATATGGTCATCGCCAACGCCCATGCCGGCGATCCTTACCCGATCGACGTTCTCTTCATGTATATGGCCAACATGGCCTGGAATTCGTCGATGAACACGGCCGGCACCATGAAAATGCTGACGGACAAGGATGAGGCGACAGGCGAATACCGCATTCCGAAGATCATCTATTCGGATGCCTATTCCTCTGAGATGGTCGCCTATGCCGACCTCATCCTGCCCGACACGACCTATCTGGAACGTTATGATTGCATTTCGCTTCTCGACCGGCCGATCTCGGAGCCGGACGCGGTACAGGACGCGATCCGCTGGCCGGTGATCGAGCCCGACCGCAACGTGCGCGGCTTCCAGAGCGTCCTGATCGATCTCGGCGCAAGGCTGAAGCTGCCAGCTTTCATCGACAAGGATGGAGGACCGCTCTACAAGGATTATGCCGATTATATCGTCAGGCACGAGCGCCGGCCCGGGATCGGTCCGCTGGCCGGCTTTCGCGGCGAGGGAGGCGAACAGGCGGGCAGGGGCGCACCCAACCCCGACCAGCTTCGCCGCTACATCGCAAACGGTTCCTTCTTCTCTGCCCACATCCCGCTTGAAGAATTGCGCTTCAAGCGG
>SCRB01000910.1 GCA_004299545.1 Rhizobiaceae bacterium | reverse complement strand
TCCGGCTTCACAGCGCGGACACTCCCCCGAACCGTGATGTCCGTTTTCGGGCGCGGATCACCCGATGGCGCCGTATAGCGGCGAACGATCACGTCTTCGCCGACGCGCGCAAGAGCCGCGTCCAGATCGGAGATCGCCTGGGCGGCCGTCATGCGTACACCCTCAGCCCGCCAAGCAACCGTTCGCATGTCTGCTCGATCAGTGCGGACGCCTGATCCGTGACCGTGAACTGCCGGGTTTCGACATCAGGCACCTGAACCTCACGCAAAAACAGGTTCTCCGTACCGACGTTCAGCATATGCTGGCTGGTAAGCATGATCGCCTGCTTGACGCGCGCTGGGATGGCGCCGGTCTGCGCTTCACCTTCTGCGGCACCGTCCGTTCCGTTATATCCCGCCTTGTATTGCACCCGGATCGGCTCGGGAAAGCAGCCGAGCGTTGGCGCAGTCCAGACCGGCGTGAACCAGAGCAGGTTATCGGTGACGGCATAATCCGTGGCGTCGACCGTCTGTTCGTTCCCGTCCGTATCGAGATAAATGACGCTTTCGACGGCGATGATCGGCGGGCATGGCAGGCGGAACGCATGCGGATGCTCATGCCAATGATGGTGATGACGGTGTGCATGCCAGCCGTCGAGCGTCAGTTCCAGCGTCTGAGGGCCGATAGCCCGGCCGAGCCAGCCGGTCGGGCCATCGATCGTTTCGGTCACCGCCGCGATTACGGCCTGCGCCTGGACGTCGGTATCCTGATAGCCGCCCGCGAGATCGGACGGCTTCACGATAACTGCTGAAGGCGGTGTGACGACGCGGATGGACATGGATCAGCCGCGCGTTGCTCGGATCACGGCGATCATGTCTTCCTTCTTGGCGGCCTGCCCAAGATCAACTTTCTCTTCGCCGGCCAAGGTTTTGAGCTGGTCGACCGTCAGCGCATCAAGGCCGTCATCGGCTGACCGAGACGCTGGCGGCGTCGATTTCTTCGTCTTCGCCGCAGCCTGAGCCTCGCCAAGAGCATCATCGGGCAGGCATCCGGCCTTGATCAGCCGCTTGGCCTGATCAACATCAGGGGCCGGATCGAACACGTCTCCGGCCTTGTACCGCTTGCCGTTGCGCTTATCGATGCATTCGGCAAGCACGGTGAGAGCTTCACTCATGGTCATGATCTCCAGTGAATTGAGCCCGGTCAAGCCGAGCAGCTGTCGTTACGGCGCGGGCGCGAAGCGCGGATTGCCCTTGACGACGGCGGCGGCAAGCGGCGTGCCGGTGCCGTGCGTGCCGGAGAAGTCGGCCAGCAGTTTCAGGTAACGACGACCGCCCATGTAGCCGATCTTGGTCACATCATCGGCCGCATGCGCCGCAGTGAGAGCCTTGACGATGCCGCCTGTTCCGATGCTCGCGACACCCTGTACGTCGCCATCTGCGACGGCGTCATAGGTCGTATTGTCGTCGGAATGCGTGAGCTTGAACTCGATCTTGTTCGTGGCGTCGAATGTGATGCCGCCGACACCGACGTGGAGAAAGATGACGGCGCTTTCATAGCCGTCGAGATCGACGGCGGCCGGCGTGTTGTCGGCGGCATAGGTGGCCGCGGGCAGAAGTGCCGCAGCCGAAATGAGACTTGCGAGGTCGCGCATGGCGAACTCCTTTTCGTTCGGTTCGTGATGGAGATGGGGCGAAGAGAGCCGGCTCGGCGCCGACCCTTGGCTTGTGCGTGCGGCTATCAGGCCGGAACGTCGAGACCGACGAAGGGCGAAACCTCGTAACCGTTCTCTTCCTTGATCGGCGCGGTAAGCCAGGGCGCACCGTCGACGTTCCAGAAGATCTTGATCACGGTCTTGTTCGACGTGAACTTGACGTGCTCGGAAGCCGCGACGAAGGGGCCGGAGCCGTCCTTGATCAGGTAGTCATCCCAATCGGCGAGCAGGACATCACCCTTGCTGCCGAGAGCCGGGGCGCGGTTGTTCCACCTCAGGGGATAGCCGAGAAGCTGGCCGGCCATACCGTTCACGGCGTTCGCTTGCCAGATGTAGCGGCCCATCGGGTCCTGCAGGGTCGCGATCTGCGTAAGCGCCGATTGCGGCAGCGACCAGACCGGCGACTGACCGCCGCGCATCAGGAGGCGAGCCACGACGTTGACGAGATCGGTGTATCCGATCTGGTTCGCGGTTGCCCGGTTGACCCAGTACATGGCGTCGGAATTGAGAACGCCGAGCGGCTTCTTGTTCCCGTCGCCCCGCAGGAAGTTGTAGTCTTCCGCCGCCGTCACACCCTGACGCATGAGGTTCTCGACGAAGGAACTCGCCGCCGCCCAGTTGCGCAGAAGTTTGTCGGTGATCGTCACGAAGCCGGCGATTTCATGCGGCGTCAGGGTGACGTTGCGCAGTTTTGCGTCGGTCTCGGGCTTGTCGCCGCCTTCCTCGATCCAGGAGAACTGCATACCGCCGAACATGTTCTCGGGGTTATCGCCGGTCTGGTCGAGTGCGGGCATGGTGATTGAAGCATCCGGCGGGCTGCCGGCCTCGATTACATTGGCGCGCGGGCGCACCAATGCGTCCTGCGGCGGCACGGACATGATCGTGGTGCGCAGCTGCGGAGGAATCATGAAGCCGCCACTGGCGTTGTCATCCATGCGCATTTCCGCTCGAAGACCGTCCTCTTCGCCAGCGGCACCGACGCTCTCGACGAAGTTCAGGCGCTGATCGTCCGGATTGAATCGGACTGCATGGAGGAACTCGCCGATATTCTCGAATTCCTTCTTCGCCTCGGGACCGTTGGGGCGCTGGATGCCCGAACGACGAGATGCGGCGGGAACGACCTCTCCCAGCGCGGCAGAGGCGGCATCGACGCCTTCCAGACGTTCAATGCGCTTGTCGAGTGTATCCTTTTCGACCTTCTTTTCGTCGAAAGCCGTCTGTTCCTCGGCGGTCAGGTCACGATCTTCCTTCTCGGCCGTTTCGACGATCGCGCGCAACTCGGCAACGAGACCGGCGCGCTTCTCACGGAGTTTCTTCAGCATGAAATTTTCCTTTCGCGTGCTGAACGCCGGATAGGACTTCGCAATCGCCCCGGCCGGCTCCGGGAGCGCGATTTCTGCAAATGTGTTGGATCAGGTCAGAGCGTCAGGGCGCGCTTTTCGCGTTCGATCGCGAACGCCCGACGCTTGTTCTGCGGCGCGCCATACTGAGAAGCACCGAAGCGGTTCAACGTGTCTTCCATAGTGCCGATACGGTCGGCCATGCCCATCGAAACAGCAGGTTCGGCATCGACCATGTCGCCTTCACCGAAGCCATCGCGGACGGCCGACATGTTGACGCCGCGATTGCGCGCCACGGCCCTGACGAACATGTCATAGGCGGCGTCGATCTTCGATTGGATACGGGCGCGAGTGTCGTCTCCAAGCGGCTCATAGGGATTGCCTTCGGCCTTGTATTTGCCCGCGCTGATGATCGTCTTCTTCACGCCGAGCTTGTCCATGGCACCGGAAACGTCCTCATGCAGGCCGATCACGCCGATCGACCCCACGGAACCTGTCGGCGTCACCACCATCTCATCCGCCGCACTGGCTATCCAGTAAGCAGCCGATGCTGATCGAGCGTTCACCTGTGCGATGATCGGCTTCTGGCCGCGCGCCTGATAGATCATCGACGACAGTTCGTCTGTCCCGCTGACGGCGCCCCCGGGAGAATCGACATCAAGGACGATCGCCTTGACGCCGTCATCCCGCATGGCCGCCTGAAAAGCCTTCCCGAAGCCCTCCGAACTGGTGCCACCGGAAAAGTCGTCCATCAGCGACATGCGGTTCGCGATCACGCCGCGCAGCGGAAGGATAGCGATCTGCCCGTCCTGACGTGAGACTTCCCTTTCGGCTTTTTGCGTCAACCGCGCTTCGATCTCCTCAGCGGAATATTTGACGCCCGAGGCCTGATCGGCGAGGAAATCGAGGATGGCCTGCATCTTCGTCGGCTCGATCGCCCAGCGTTCTTCCGTAACGGCCAGCAGGATATGAGCGTATTTCATTCGGCTTCCTCTTCCGGCTGGACATCGTTCGGTTTCGGCTTCGGATTTCCGGCCGGGACAGGCGGTACGGGCGGCGTGCGCTTGGGCTCGTAGTTCGGGTCCGTCGCGCGTTCGAGCGTGACATAGTTTGCCGGCACGAAATGGTAATCGCCCACGGGGCCGACGCCATCCATGTCCTCCAGCGCGAGGATCTGGTTCGCAGAAAGGCCGCCGACGCCGAAAAGCTTGGAATAGAATTCCGCGCGCGACGCCATATCGCCGCGAAGCATGGAGTTCATATTGAAATTTACATAGAAGCCGCGGTCGATTTCCTCGGCGGTGAACAGCTTGAAATTCAGTTCCTGCTCCCAGGCATCCGTCCAGGGATCGATCGTCGAGCGCAGGAACCCGATCATCAGCTGCTCGATGCCGGCGCCGAATGAAGTCTGCTTCTCCTGGCTCTGCAGCATGATCAACGGCACGTCGTAGATGCGAGCGATTTCCGCGATCTGAAATTCCCGGCTGCCGAGGAACTGAGCGTCTTCCGGCGGGATCGTCGTCGAGATGAACTTCATCCCCTCTTCGAGGACCTTGACCCGGTGTGCGTTGTCGATGCCGCCTTGCGACTGAAGACCGGCCGCCGGATTGTCGGGGTTCAGACGCTTTTCGCCATTTGGCCCGGTCAGGTTCTGCCGCGCCGCAGGTGTCAGCTTGCCCGGATGCAGCAGGAAACCGCCCGACTTGGCGTCGTTGGCGAAGAACTTGCTGCCGAACTCCTCCATGGCGAGGCCCCAGCCGACCGCCTGGCGCGCCATGGCGATCTGGGAGATGCCCCAGTACCCATCCTGCGACAGATCCATGATGTGGATCACGTCGTCATGATCGAACTCGACCGGTTGGCCGTTGATCGATGAACGGAAAAACGTTCGACCATTCTCGCGCACCGGACGGGTCAAATACGGTTGCAGCGGATAGAGCCCGACCGCCTGCCCGCGATTGTTGCGCTCGATCTCCAGATAGCCATTGCCCCACAGGAGCGCATGCGCCTGAACCGTTTTCCGAACAGTCCGCGATGACATGAAATCGTTCGGCCGCACCCCGATCGTCGCTGCCATCGGATGCTCATCCGGCGTCGCCGGGCGTCGGCTGCCATCGTCGAGCCGGCGCATGATCGTCATCGGGAACCGAGCGATCGGATTGGAGATGCGGTTCACGCAGGCGTAAACCACCGGGAGATGCATGGCGATGAACTCGGAGACATGCACGCCGGCATTCGTCTTGCCGCCCTCAACGGCTCTGACCAGCCAACCCGATTCGCCACGGAGCGATACCGGCGCGCCATAGGTGATGGCGCCCAGGTCCGGCTCCTGACGGATCGCCAGCGGTTCGGCGCGCCGACCGAAAAGGGTCTCCATGATGCCCATCAAACTTCGATCTCCAGAATGCCGCGCGTCTCATAGACAGATGGGCCTTCGGCTTCGGCGCTCATCCAACGTGCCTGGCACATCATGTGCGCCACTGGGCCGTCGATCTTGTTCTGCTCACGGTCCTTGCGCGGATAGACGTTGTCCTTTGCATCAGCTTTGGCGACGACATTCGACAGCATCCATGTGAAAACCGGGTCGCCATTGTGAGCGATCTTGTGTGACCGGATCAGGCCGTCCATCTGCTTCATGGCCGGCGAGAAATTCAGCACCAGCGGCCGGACTTCGATCGTTTCGAATCCCTCGTCCCGCAGTTCCGCCATCATCATGTGCGCCTGATGCGGATCGAACGCGATCTCGTCGATCAGGAACCCCTGATCCCGCAAGCCAAGAATGTCGTCGCGGATGGTGACATAGTCGATCATGTCGCCATCGGTCTGCGTGATCCACTGTTCCGGGGCATCCCTCCAGCCCCGGTAATGCTGGTTCTCCGGCAATTCGATTGTCGCTTCGGGCAGATAATACCGTCCGAACCGGGCATAGCCGCCTTCATGCTCGAAGGTGAGTTCCATGGCCGCGATATCGATCGTCGAGGCCAGATCGAGGCCGATGCGGCACGACTGTCCTTTGAAAGCTTCCAGCTTCAGCTTCGGGTTGGCGCTTTCCTGCCACTTCTGAATATCGAAGTAGGCGTTGCGCGCCTGCACCCACATATTGAGGTGCTTCGTCTTGAAGACGCCCAACTTGCGCGGGTTCTGCTTGGCATCCCTCTGACGCGCCCGCAGGAACTCGCCCTTGACGCTGACATCGTAGTTCGGGTTCGCCTTCCTCAACGCCAGATCGGAGGACCAATCATCCTCCTTGTCGACTGTATAGATCAGTGCGAACAGTTCGTCGTTCTCGACGACGCCCTCCAAAACCTTCTCCGCGTCCTGCACTGCGGCAAAGCACGGCCCCGACAGATTGTCGCCCGCCGTCGTAATGATGAGCAGCAACGGCTGTTCACGGGCACCCATGCCCGTTTCCATCGTGTCGACCATCCGGTCAGTCGCATGTTCGTGATATTCGTCCACGATCGCGCAAGAAGGCGAAGCGCCATCGCCGGGATCTCCGATCAGCGGCTCGAACTTCGATCCGTCCGCCAGCCGGTGAATGTTCTTGGCTCCGACCGTGACGCCGTAATGCTGGACGAAGGCCGGCGTCTTCATGGCCATCAATCGCGCCGGCTTGAACACCTCCCATGCCTGCTTTTCGGTCGTGGCACCGGAATAGACCTCGGCGCCGTGGTCTCCGTCGATCGACATCATGCCAAGCCCGACGCCGGCCGCCCATGTCGACTTCGCGTTCTTGCGAGGTTCGAGGATCAGCGCCTTGCGAAACCGCCGGAGGCCGTCCTGTTTCCTGAGCCAGCCGAACAGACAAATCGTCTTGAAGCACTGCCACGGTTCGAGCTTCAGCTTTTCCCCGCGCCGCGCCCATTCGCCTTTCGTGTGCGGCAACAATTCGAGGAAACGGCACCACTTCTCCGCCGCCTTCGGGTCAAACCGATATGGGTACTCTGCCTTCTTCGACGCCTCCAGATTGTCGAGATGCCGCTTGCAGGCCAGCCTCACCCATTTGCACGCCGGTATCTTTCCGTTGACGACATCCTTGGCATAGTGGTTGCCGACCTCGACATGCGGGTAATCAGCCGAGCGCGGCGAACGGGTTCTGCTCATCAGGCGTGCTCACCGAGACCTTGGAGCGCGCGGCTGGTGACAATCCGAATTCAGCCAGGAGCGACTGCGCATGCCGCATGGCTTCGCTACGCTGCGCGACGGCAGGATGCCCCTTGATCTGCTGACTGACAATCCGGCCCTCGTCATCATAAGTCACGTTGCTCACGAAGGTCCGCCCACCGTCCTCTATCATTGCAGTGCAAATCTCGACTTCTTCCAAGCGAGAGGCCGCAAGTGCGAGCATCGCGCCGTCGCTGGACGATCCGATCCCCATAGGTGAGATGATCGATACAAGCTGTTCGAAGATTTCCGCACCGCGCGCCGAAAGCCACTCCGGCGCCTCGGGCAACGCAGCTGCTGGTTTTGGCGCATCGGGGTTTGCGCGGTCCGGACGGTCGGTTCCGGCGATGATTTTCAGATGGTCAGGCGTGCGTTTTCTGCCGGCCATGGAAAAATGCTTTCATTTTGACGGCGTAAAAGTTTGGCCCCGGACCGGTCTAGGCACCCAGCCCTCCAGACTTTTGAGGGGGCTACCCCGCAGCGCAACATTAGCAGTTTGCGTTGCACTCGTCGGCTCGCTTCGCCTTCGCACCTGCGAACGTCGCTCGAACCTCGTCCTCGCTCATGCCGTTGCCGCCTGTCAGCACGGCGGACAGCCACGACAGCGCGCGGGCTCCGTTGTACATGCCATCGGGATCGCGTGCTGCTTCGTCGAGTGTGTCTGCTGCACGAGGATCGGTCGTCATGATGCTGCATTCTCCTGCCGCTGCTTCTCGCTCGAATGGCATGACGCGCAGAGCGATTGAAATGGACCAGACCAGAACCGCACTGGATCGCCGTTGTGCCGTTCCACATGATCACAAACGGTCGCTGCGGTAATGATGCCTGCGTCCTCGCATATCCGGCATAGCGGCTCGCGCTGAAGCTGTAGATCCCGGATCGCCTGCCATCTCGCCGTCTTGTACCAGCGGCGCCAGTCTTGCTTGTCGCGGGAGCGATCGTAGACTCGACGCTGTTCCTGCGTGGCGGCTGCACCAAGCGGACGATGACGCGGGGGTTTGTGGGGCATCAGAACGACGGCCATGCCGTGCTCTGGTAGTGGCGGCGATATCGCTCGGCTTCGGCTGAGCGTGGATGTGGGAGAACCTTCAACGTCCGTCTGCTATGTGCTTTTCTCGCGCTTGATGACGCTGATCTCGCCGTTTGGCTCCAACGTCATCAACTTCACCTGGCCGAATCCTTCGTCATCCTGCAAGCCTGCGCTACGCAGTGCCTCGTTGATATCTGAAAGAGAAATCATGGAAGCAATTCGCGTTCGGTGATCGACTTGACCATCGCGAATCAAGGTCACAGGTCTTCCTTCAATGAACCGAGCCAACTGATGGTAATTGGCTACTGCGTACGAAAAAAGAACGTGTAGACCAACGAGTACGAACACCGCCGCCAGAGTACCCGGCAACGGAGCACTGCCGGTGAGTGCACGCCCCAGAATAGAACCCACGACGACCGACACGATGATGTCCAATGCCGACCAGTGCCCGAAGGTGCGTTTGCCGCTCGCTCTGAGCAAGATCAGGCCATAGACAAAGATTAGAACCGCTCGTGCGCACTCTTGCCAGAATGAGACCTGATGCTCCACGCCGAACAATGCCGTTAGAATGTTCATTCCAAAACCGCCAGACTGACAAACACCCGCGTCGGTTCAACGGCTCGTGGGCGCGATTGTTGCATCGCTACATATGCCTGGTGGGTGGACGATGGACTGGTGGCTTGTGTGGCATTTCTCGACCTCGCTAAAGCTCCTGCTAACCAACGGCAGAGCTTCGCGGGAACGAGACTGCGCTCAAGGGCATCCGTGAGATTGTTTCCGATTCTCTGACAGGAGAACAACGAATATGGGCAGGCTTGCAGATCCCAATGGTATAGTTGACGCCAATCTTCAGCTGTTTCTACTCGGCAAAATAAAGAACTCCCCGCCATCATCTCTTGTGCCCGTCAATGCGGTTATCGATGATATTCGAGAAGCGATGCCATCGTGTCAGTTTTCCGATCAGCAATTGGCGAGACTCGTTAAGGAAACCGCGATGCTGCTAGGCCATATGCCGGTTTTCGACCCCAGCCGGTTGGAAAATAATCCTGACGGGGTGGTCAGAAATTACCGTCTTTCTCGTCGCCATCGATCGGCAACTCACTAAGTCCAGTCGGGCCTACACTAACATAGCTTCAGGTTGAAGCCGCACCGATCGCAGGCGCGACGCCGTTGCGGCCTGGCTCCAACGCTGTCTCGTTAACCGCGCATAACCCATGTTTGTCGTAAGCGCGTAGGTCACCCCACGTAGCGGCTGGTTCGCTGATCTGGGAGTCTCCTGGATGATTTATCCTGGGAGGCTCTCGTGAGCGCACACATGTCTGATAGCAAGAACTTC
>SCRB01000909.1 GCA_004299545.1 Rhizobiaceae bacterium | reverse complement strand
CTTCCATTGCAGCCTCTTCAACATCGGCGGCGAGGGCCAGGCCTATGTCGGCGGCCTCGGCCTGTCGCTCGTCTGCCTCGCCTTCGACAGCACATTCCCCTGGTGGATCAATTTCCCGCTGGCGATCATCGCCTGCGCCTTTTTCGGTGCGCTCTGGGCGCTGATACCGGCCTACCTCCAGGCAAAGCGGGGCTCGCACATCGTCATCACGACGATCATGTTCAATTTCATCGCCGCCAGCCTGATGGTCTATCTTCTCGTCGGGCCGTTAAAGCCGTTCTCATCGCAGGCGCCGCAGACACGCGACTTCCTGCCCGGCGGGCAATTGCCGAAACTCGGCTGGCTGCTTGCACTCTTCGGGCTCGATATCCGCAACGCGCCGCTCAACGTCTCCTTCCTGCTGTCGCTGGTGGCCGCCTTCCTCGTCTGGCTCCTCGTCTGGCGCACGAAATTCGGCTACGAGATCAGGACCATGGGCTTCAGCCCGAGCGCGGCGCGCTATGCCGGCATCAACGAAACCCGCATCATCATCATCACCATGATGATTTCCGGCGCGCTTGCAGGCCAGATGGGTCTCAACACCATCATGGGCGACCAGCACCACATGGCGATCGATTTCGCCTCAGGCGCGGGCTTTGTCGGCATCGCGGTGGCGCTGATGGGCCGCTCGCATCCCGTCGGCATCATCCCGGCGGCGATCCTGTTCGGCATGCTCTATCAGGGCGGCGCCAATCTTTCCTTCGAGATGCCTGAGATCAGCCGCGACATGATCGTCATCATCCAGGGCCTCGTCATCCTGTTTGCGGGTGCGCTCGAACACATGTTCCGGCCGACGATCCAGACCATTTTCGCCACGCTCAGTCCGCGTTCGGCGGGACTGCCGGCCAAGGCGGAGGCGCGCTGATGGAAACCTATACGACGATCATCCAGCTTCTCGGCTCGACCATCCGCGTGTCGGTACCGTTGCTGCTTGCCTGTCTTGCGGGGCTTTATTCCGAGCGTTCGGGCGTCTTCGACATCGGGCTGGAAGGCAAGATGCTGGCGGGCGCCTTTGCCGCCGGCGCCGCAGCGGCCGTTTCCGGATCGGCCTGGGTCGGACTGGGCGCCGCCATCCTCGTCTCGATCGGATTCTCGCTGGTGCACGGCTTTGCCTCGATCACGCATCGCGGCGACCAGATCGTTTCCGGCGTGGCGATCAATTTCATCGCCGCCGGATCGACGGTGATCCTCGGCCAGGCATGGTTTCATCAGGGCGGACGGACACCGTCGGTATCAGGCGCTGCGCGGTTCAATGCGATAACCCTGCCCGGCGCCGACAGTTTCAGCCACGTGCCGGTCATCGGCCCCATCTATGCCAACCTGCTGTCCGGCCATTCGATTCTCGTCTATTTCGCCTTCCTCATGGTGCCGATTACATGGTGGGTGCTTTTCCGCACGCGCTTCGGGTTACGGCTGCGCGCCGTCGGCGAAAACCCTGCCGCCGTCGACACCGCCGGCATTTCCGTCGCCTGGCTGCGCTACCGGGCAGTGATCTGCACCGGCATCCTGACCGGCATGTCAGGCGCTTATCTGTCGATCGCGCAGGGCGCAGGCTTCGTGAAGGACATGTCGGCGGGGCGCGGTTTCATCGCGCTCGCAGCGCTCATCTTCGCCAAATGGAAGCCGGTGCCGGCCATGTTCGCCTGCCTGCTTTTCGGCTTCCTCAATGCCATCTCGATCCGCTATCAGGGCATCGCGCTGCCGACCATCGGCAAGGTGCCCGAACAGTTGATGCAGGCGCTGCCCTATATCCTGACCGTCGTCCTGCTCGCAGGCTTCATCGGCAAGGCGGTCCCGCCACGCGCCGGCGGGGTTCCGTATGTGAAAGAGAGGTGAGATGAGGCAGTCGGTAGTCGGCAACGAAGTTCGGCAGTGGGCAATCGGCAGTGGGCAGTCGGATTTGACGTTGGCGGCAATCGGTATTGTCAGTGGTTTGGCTTCTTTCTTTTATCGATCGACTGCCGACTGCCGATCGCCGGACTTCCTTGCCGACTGCCGATTGCCCATTGCCGAGGTTCCATCCCATGTCGCATGATCTCTTCCTTGCGGCGCGCGCCGCCATGGCGAAATCCTATTCGCCCTATTCGAAATTCCCGGTCGGAGCGGCGCTCAGGACCGAGGATGGCCGTGTCTATTCCGGAGCGAATATCGAGGTCGCGTCCTATCCCGAAGGCTGGTGTGCGGAAACGACGGCGCTCGGCCATTACGTCATGGGCGGCGGCGGCAAAATCACCGAGATCGCCGTGATGGCGGAGAAGATGGCGCGTATCACGCCTTGCGGCGGCTGTCGCCAGAGGCTCGCCGAATTCACGACGCCGGACACCAGGCTTTTTCTGTGCGACGATACCGGCGTCGTCGAAACGGTGACGATGGGCGAGATGCTGCCGCTTGGCTTCGCGGGAGATACGTTGAAGTGACGAAAACGAAGCCATGATGCTTCCCGCCGAATTCATTCGCCGCAAGCGCGACGGCAAACCGCTTGCGGCGGACGATATCGCCGGCTTCATGAAAGGTGTGACGAAGGGAAGCGTTTCGGAGGGCCAGGCCGCGGCCTTCGCCATGGCCGTCTTCTTCAACGGCATGAGCCGCGACGAAGCCGTCGCACTGACGCTTGCCATGCGCGATTCAGGCGACGTGCTCGACTGGTCGGATTTGCCGGGGCCGGTGGCGGACAAGCATTCGACCGGCGGCGTCGGCGACAACGTCTCGCTGATGCTGGCGCCGATTGTGGCCTCCTGCGGCGCCTATGTGCCGATGATCTCCGGACGAGGCCTCGGCCATACGGGCGGCACGCTCGACAAGATGGATTCCATTCCCGGCTATGCCAGCCAGCCCGACAACGCACTGTTCCGCAAAGCCGTCCGCGAGGCCGGATGCGCCATCATCGGCCAGACCGCCGATCTCGCCCCGGCCGACAAGCGCCTCTACGCGATCCGTGACGTGACGGCGACGGTGGAATCGATCCCGCTCATTACCGCGTCGATCCTGTCGAAGAAGCTTGCCGCCGGGCTGCAATCGCTGGTGCTTGACGTCAAGGCGGGCAACGGCGCCTTCATGGCGCGACCAAAAGACGCCGCCGCACTGGCGAAAAGCCTGGTCGAGGTCGCGAACGGCGCGGGACTGAAGACATCCGCCCTTATCACGGACATGAACGAGCCGCTCGCCTCGGCCGCCGGCAATGCCGTCGAGGTCCGGAACGCCGTCGATTTTTTGACTGTCCGCCACCGCGATCCCCGACTGGAGGAGGTGACGCTGGCGCTTGCCGCAGAGATGCTTGCGGCTTCCGGTCTGGCATCCTCGAACGCCGACGGTTTTGCATTGGCGAAGGAGTCGCTTACCGGCGGAAGAGCGGCCGAAACCTTCGGGCGCATGGTGAAAGCGCTCGGCGGGCCGGCGGATTTCGTCGAGCATTCCGACCGCTACCTGCCTTCGGCGAAGATCGAATGGCCCCTCGCCTCACCCAGATCGGGCTTTATTTCG
>SCRB01000908.1 GCA_004299545.1 Rhizobiaceae bacterium | reverse complement strand
GCTCAGGCGCGGCAGGTGCATCGGGCGCGGCAACCCGCCATTGACAATCTGCACCAGGAATTCGAGCGGCTCGGAGAACCACGTCCCTTCCCGCTGGACCACCCCGAGCGGGCGCGCGCCATAGGCGGCGAGGTTCTCACGCACCGCGATCGCCGCGTCGCGCAATTCGTTGACCGCGGTCTGCATGGCGACCGACGTGCCGGCTTCGTCCCTGCGGCCGAGAATCCTGTTCACCAGGACGTCGAAAGTGCCGGCATGGCCCTGGAGCGGCCGGCGCACGATCGTCAGATAGATGTCGTTGACGAACATGCGCCGCTTTGACAGCGCGGCATTGTAGCGCTCGTCGATCTCGCGGCAGAGCGCGTTGTCGAAGGTCGAGACGATCCGTGGCTGCACCTCACGGCGGATGATATGGGAAACGAGCGCGAACCGCGAATTGGCGAGCGTGCGCACGATGTCGTTGCGGCCGAGGAGCCGCGCGTTTACCTCGCTCATGTCCGACGTCTCGAAGGAATAGCCGTCCAGCTTGAGCACCGTCAGCACCAGGCCGTCGCGCGTCTTGAGGACATGGTCGTCGACGTGACGGGTATAGGGAATATGCGAGGAGACCGGCTGCTCGCGGCGCGAGACGGAACCGAAGGTGAGTTCGTCGAAAAGCGCGCGCGCCACCATCACCGCCTCACGGAGCGTAGCTGTCGGCGCCCCAGAAGGCGCGCGTGCGTGGCGGACATCTGGTCGAGCGAACGAACAGGATCTCGAAGATGCGATCGTCCCTCAAGGTCATCACATAGCCGAAAAGATGCAGAGGAATCGCGACCAACAGCATGAACAGATCGTGCGTCACCAGGAAACAGACGCTCGAGGCGACGCCGTTGAACATGAAATACAGGTACGGCACCCCCATCAGCGTCGGCGCGCGGGTAAGCGCCCTGACAAGCGGCGTGATGAGGGGGTCGTCGAACCTCTCTTCGCTCATTGTCCGATGGCCGACTGGAAGAACTGGACGATCTGCGCCGAGCCGAAGACGAGTACGATGCCAAAGATGACGCTGCCAGCGATGCCCCAGGTCAGCCGCCCGCCCCACGCGAACAGGCCGCAGGCGATCACGGCCAGCGTCGCAAGCGCCGTCGCGATCGGTCCGGTCAGGGCCGTAACGAGCTGTGTCAGCGTCGACTGGACCGGTTGCAGCGTGCCGGCGGCCTGCGCCGCGGCGCCGGTAACGCTCGCCGCCACCCATGCCAATGCGGCCGATATGCGCAAAGCGCAGCTGTTCATGCGATTCTCCTGATCAGTTGACCTGCATGACGAATCCGTCCTGCCACCGCACCCGTGCCTGGGAGGATGCGGACACACTTTGCGGGTTGGCACGGGTGCGATCGGGTTCGATGATGTCCGGGTGAACGTTGACACGCCCTGGTGCCGCGTCGGGGGCCTCAGGCTCTGGCTTCGGCCATCCGTAGAAATCGTTCATGACCTGGGCGACGAAGCGCACCGTCTCGGGATAGGGCGGTACACCGTGGTTCCGGTCAACGGCCTCTTCCCCTGCATTGTAGGCGGCGAGGATGAAAAGCGGATTCCTGTACTGCTGCTCCAGGAAGCGGAGGTAGCGTATGCCGCCCCTCACATTGTCGGCCGGGTCACAGAGATCGACGTTGAAGCGTGAGGCCGTCTCAGGGAGAAGCTGCATCAGGCCGTAGGCTCCCTTGCCGGACAGCGCGATGGAATCGAAATGGCTTTCGTTCCTGGCGACGGAAAGGGCGAAGTCGATATCGAAGTTTTCGGCGCCGGCAATCCGCGCGACGAGCACCCTCGCCTTCTGCGGCGCCATTTTTGTCGCCGCGGCGCAAGGAGTTGCCACCGTCAGAGTGCTGGCAGTGCCGGCGCCGGCTCGGGATGGATCGACCGGCAACACGCGGCCCGAAGCATCAACGGTTGTAAGGCGGTCGTACTTTGCGCTGCTGCCCTGCGCATGAGCGCTTGCGATCGTCGCCAGAACGATGAACGCGACCCCTGTGATTCCCTCTCGCATGCGGCGCAATCTCCAAATGTGAATAGACAATAAAATGAATGTTGGTAATTTGACAACCGGCATTTGTTCGATGCCGTAAGAAAAATCTGGGAAACTTGGATGACCCGCCGCACAGCCTTGGTGTTCGCCGCTTGCTTCTGCTTCGCTTTTTCGATGGGGCGATCAGCATTCGCCGCGGACGCTTCCTTCGGCTGCAAGGTTCTGCTCTGCGCGGCCGCGAGCAATCCGGGCTGGTCCGGCATCCCCTATTGCGTGCCGGTTATGCACGAGCTGTTTCACCGGCTCGAACATGGCGGCGGATGGCCGACCTGTCCGGAGGGGCACGCGAGCGGCCTGGGATATGAGCCCTATGCCCCCTGCCCCGCCGGTATGACAGCGGTGGGCAACGGCCTTACGCCCTCGCCAGATGGTAATCTCTGTGTCGACTTTTCCAAACCGCAGCGAAAGTGCATGGGAGGCGATGCCGGGTGCGCCATGGCCTATCCGACAACGCCGCGTCCGCGCCGGAGCGATCCTTATTATGTCGACATCCGAACCGGAAACGGGATGGAACGCTTCTACTTTTCCCTTGAAGGTGTTCAGAAATGAGGTACCTGCCGGCCCGCGCGGCGATGGCTGTCGGTCTCTTGATTGGCGCTCCAGCGCAGGCACAATCGCCGGCGGCCTGGTTTCCCATCCCGGCCAATGCTGTTTACCTGACCGGCGACAGTTGGTCCGCGGGCGGCGTCACCTATCGACTGTATGGCGTACAGGCCTGCCTGCGCGGCACCACGTTCACCAACAATTTGGGCCTGAAGAGAGACTGCGGCGAAGCATCCCTTGCCATGCTTGCCGCCCTGGTTCGTGATCTTCGCCCCCAATGCTACGATGCCGCGGAATCGCGACAAGCGCAAACGACGTTCGTGTTCTGCGTCGCTACGGTGCCGAAAGGAGCAGGCGCCGGTTCGCGCATCGATCTCGGCACCGCCCTGATCTCGACCGGATTTGCCTTCGCGGCGCTGAAACCCGACGGAAAGCCGGTTCATACGCCTTATTTTGTCGCCCAACTGGTCGCCGAACAGACCAAAGCCGGGCTCTGGGCCTTCACCGACGTTCCGGATCCCAACGCCGTGATCATGCGGGCGGTGCATGAGTCGCGGAGGAGTGCGCAGCCGTGAATTCCCGAAGCATTCCCATACCGCGCTCCGTCGGCTTCATTCTGCCGCTGATGATGGCGCTTTCTTGCTGCGCCGCCCGTACGCCCGCGGTCATCGAGAGCATGCCTGCGTTATACGATCCCCTTTATAAGCCGGATGAGGTGAGGCCGGGCCGTCTGGAATATGCTCCCGATCGCTCGACCTTTGCGCCGATTCTGACGGAGCGTTTCCCCTACCCCACCCAATCCGAAGCAAACTCGGCCTATCGCCGGCTTCTCGAAGCCGCCCGTCCGAATCCGCACTATCCAGCATCCGTGTGGCTGTTCGGATGCGGCCCTGGTGCTCTCGACGGGCCGACGGCTCGTATCCGACATTACGGTGGGCCGATCGTTCATTGCGCGACGGACTTCCTTGACGCCGCCGGCAATCGGCCGCGGCGCGAGACCGTCAATTTCTCGTATTACGCCCGTGCTTGGCACATGCGTCCCGTCTATCCTCCGCGCACGACGGTGCCTTGGCGCAGTCACGAACACTCTCCCAAGGATGTCTGGCGATGGCTTCCCGGTCGAGGCCGTTACGAGTAGCGGGGCTTCATGGATATGCGATCGACGCAGCATCGGTATATTGAATGTTGGAGAGACATGGCAACTCTCATATGCAGGCTCGTTTGCTCGCTGATGCTGAGCGCGGCAGTTGCAGCCGCGGTGCCAGCACGCGCAGGCGCCCAGGCTGTTACGCCCGTTCCTGGCGCATGGAGACCGATGGCCTATGCCGACCTGCAGCATCCATTGCCTGCGTCAGCGACTTATGCCGATATCTGGAAGGATGCGATCACGCGCAACAATCAGATCTATCGCGAACGTGGCGATACGCGTTTCGGAAAGCGCAACGCACCCGCCATCGAAGTGCACTTCGTCGTCTGGAGCCGCCGGCGCTCCGCCATTCTCAGTATCCTCGATACGGTAACCGGATGCACGGTCAAGATGACCGTACCGCAGGCGCACGCGACGGTGAAGCTTTGTCCCATGCGCGTCGCCATCTATGAGGGAATCGAGGTGCGCACGCTGGATGGCGGCCGCGCCTGTTTTCTCGAGCGCTCCGCCGGAACGCTCGCCAATCCGACGGGTTCCGCAGCTTACGCGTCCTATGATGTGGCAAGGCATACGGTGAGGATCGGAATAATCGTCAATCACAAAGCCGTGGACGGATGCTCCCTTTCTGTCCC
>SCRB01000907.1 GCA_004299545.1 Rhizobiaceae bacterium | reverse complement strand
TTCCCGCGTTCTTGGTATAGAGCGTCCCCTCTCCGTAGGTCAGGCCGCCGATGATCGCGCCCGATCCTTCTTCACCCAGGACATAGCCGTTCGGCAAACCGTAACGGGCAAAGATCTTCTCGACCACGGTGGCGAGGCCACCGGATGTCGAGCCGAAGAACCTGTGTCCCGAATCGACGATCTCCTGCGCCGTATATCCCGTCTCCGCGCGCGCGGCGGAACCGAGGAGCAAAACAGCAAGAAAACCTGCGAACAGAGCAGCCGCGAAGCGGCGGATACCCAATTCGATCATTGTCTCAGACATCGTTCCTGTCTCCGTGGAGCGAACGCGTCGGGACGAAGCCATCCCATATCGCGCTCAGGCTGTCAGATACGCGCACGTCCGGTGCAGCCGCCCGCGACCGGAGAGTACGCGCCGGGGGGAGCCTTCCTGTCTGTCGCCACGCCCATGCGGCTTCTCGGTGTCCGCAATTCCGGTCTCGTGATTCGTCAAATTAAGGCGTAAATCTTTTTCAACCATTAACCTTACATTACAAAGGGCATGGTAAGCCGCCATGACGGCTTGAGATCGCCCCTCGCCACAGCGGAGATCCATTCGCCTCGGGCCTCAGGCAGAGAGAGGTGCGGCCGCAAGAGCGCATTTTCCCGCCTTCGGGCGGCATGGCATGAACCGTTACGTCCATTGGTCGAACACCGGAGAGGCCCCACGAATGTCTGAACTGTTCACGCTCTCTGCGCCGGATCTGGCGGCGCTTCTATGCAGCAGGGTTTGCCACGACATCATTTCACCGGTCGGTGCGATCAACAACGGCCTCGAACTGCTCGATGAGGGCGGAGCCGACGAGGACGCGATGAACCTCATTCGCACGAGCGCCCGCAACGCCTCCGCCCGCCTTCAATTCGCGCGCATCGCCTTCGGCGCGGCCGGATCGGCCGGGATGCAGATCGACACGGGAGACGCCGAGGCTGTGGCGACCGCGTTCATGAAGAACGAAAAACCCGAACTGGCCTGGACCGGCCCGCGCGCCTATCTGCCGAAGAACAAGGTGAAGCTCCTGCTCAACCTGCTCATGGTGGCGAACGCGGCGATTCCGCGCGGTGGCAAGCTTGCTGTCAGCATCGAGAACGCCGAGACGGAACCGAAGTTCACGCTCGTCGCCAGCGGGCCGATGGTCAGGGTTCCGGCGAAGTTTCTTGAATTCCACTCAGGCAGGAAACCCGAAGAACCTGTCGATGCACATGCCGTTCAACCCTATTACACGCTGCTTCTGGCACACGAGACCGGGATGACGATCAATATCCGCGCAACGGCCGAAGAAATCACGCTAACCGTCGCCTGAGCGGCAGGTGGGTTTTACTCAAATTCCATTCTCGTTGTTCGTTATTTTTAACCCTTGAGCGCTAGGCTCCCAGCGAAATGCTTCGCTGCCCGTGATCGCGCGTTGGTCGGACAAGGCGCCAGCGCGGGCAGCGATTCATCGGGGGTGAAGATGAAACGGTTCTTGATTGTCGACGATTCAAGTGTCGTCCGGAAGGTGGCGAAGCGGATTCTGGAAAGCGAGGGCTTTTTCGTGGCGGAAGCTTCGGGCGGAACAGAGGCTCTGGGGCTGTGCCGTGCCGAAATGCCCGACACGATCATTCTCGATGCCACGCTGCCCGACATCTCTGCCGTTGACTTCATCACCGAAGTGCTCGGCATTCCTTGCGAAAAAAAGCCGCAGATCGCCATATGTCTTGTCGAACTGGACGTTCCCGCGATCATGCGGGCCAAGCGCGCCGGTGCGTCCAGCTATATCCTGAAGCCGTTCAACCGCCCGCAATTGCTGAAGCGTTTCCGCGAACCCGGGATGGCCGCGTGAAACACGGCAGTCGGCAATAGGCAGTTGGAAACAGGTCCGACCCGGCGGGCAACATTTGCCACCGGTCTATCTCGCCCACCACCGAACTGCCTATTGCCGACTGCCCGCCTCAGGCGCTTTCGCGGATTTCCTCAGGCTCGCGCAACACATAGCCGCGGCCCCACACCGTTTCGATGTAATTCTGGCCGCCAGAAGCGGTGTCGAGCTTCTTGCGGAGCTTGCAGATAAAGACATCGATGATCTTCAGCTCCGGCTCATCCATGCCGCCATAGAGATGGTTGAGGAACATCTCCTTGGTGAGCGTCGTGCCCTTGCGGAGCGAGAGAAGCTCCAGCATCTGGTATTCCTTGCCGGTGAGATGAACGCGCTGCCCGCCGACCTCGACGGTCTTGGCGTCGAGATTGACGATCAGGTCGCCTGTCGTAATCACCGATTGCGCGTGGCCCTTGGAGCGTCTGACGATGGCGTGGATGCGTGCGACCAGTTCGTCCTTATGGAACGGCTTCGTCATATAGTCGTCGGCGCCGAAGCCAAGGCCCCTCACCTTGTCCTCTATGCCCGCCATACCCGAGAGAATGAGGATCGGCGTCTTCACCTTGGACAGGCGCAGCGTCCTGAGCACCTCGTAACCAGACATGTCCGGCAGATTGAGGTCGAGCAGGATGATATCGTAGTCGTAGAGCTTGCCGAGATCGACTCCCTCTTCGCCGAGGTCCGTCGTGTAGACATTGAAGCTTTCCGATTTCAGCATCAGTTCGATGCTTTGTGCGGTCGCACTGTCATCTTCAATCAGCAGAACGCGCATGTCATTCCCCTTCCCTGTCCCCGCATGGGCCCTGTCCCCGCATGGGTTCGCGCATGCAGCAATCGGAACAGTTAACGCATGAATCGAAGCCTGCCACCAAATGGTTAACAAAAACTGATTCGGTTTGGCAAGCGTTATCGGTTTTTTCAGCTATCGGGTTCACCCTTCTGAATCCCATGCAAAAATGACGGCTCGAAATCGCGAAAATTTACATTAACTTCCAACGATAAGTGATTCATTGGAATCGCTTTGTCGCCTTCCACTCGACGGATTGATTTTTACCCGCCCTTAATGCCTGCCCCCTATGATTAACAATGCCCGTAAACGAAAGGTTACCGGCCGCGCAAAAGCTTAGGAAATTGTTTTCCAAGGGACGGGGCGCGCGGCAGGGACCACATCAGGGCAAAGTGGGGCCGAGGGGCCGGGTATAAGCGTTTAGGAGTACCCCCATGAAGTCACGTGAAAATCTCGTCCGCCTGAAACGGTTTCAGGTGAACGAGAAGCGGCGGCAGCTCACTCAGCTCGACATGATGATTGCGGAATTCGAGAGAATGGCGTCGGAACTCGAGGCGCAGATCCTCGCTGAAGAGAAAAAGGCGGGCATCACCGACATCAATCATTTCGCCTATCCGACCTTCGCCAAGGCGGCGCGCCAGCGGCGCGATAATCTGAAGAATTCGCAGGCCGATCTCTCCGAACAGCGCAAGATGGCGGAAACGCTGCTCACCGAAGCGGAAGCAGACCTGGCAAAGGCGGAAATGCTGGAAACCCGCGATGCGCGCGGTCGCGAGGGTGATGAAGCAGCCGGTCGCGCCGCCGTCGGCTGAGGGAGCCGAAAGGCCCTTCATTCCCGGCGTGCGGCGATCCGGCGCGCCGCACAAACCATCATCGGCCGCACAAACCATCATCGGATTGAACGATCACCCCGCATGATCCGGGCCGCCATCGCGACATGGCGGTCATTCCTTTATCCGGCAAGCAGAGCGCCTTCCGCGGTGCCCCATCATCTGCACGCGAAGACAAAAGATTTCCCCGGAACGGCCCAGTCAAGAGCACCGGAAAAACACTGGCAAGAGTATTGAATTTGAATTGCCAGGCGGCGGCCTGCGCTTGAGAGCGCGCCCTTACCGCGGGACAACGCCTGAACGAAAATTGGATGCCGCCCGAGGAGCTGCCGTCCTGGCTCTTCGCACAGCACCAGCGTCAGTGGCGATATTGCTGGATGCGCGTCGTTCTCAAACCCGCAAGCCCGTACTCATCTATGGAAGCCTGCCAGGAAAGAAACTCTTCCGTCGTCAGCTTGTAGCGCTGGCACGCTTCCTCCAGGCTGAGCAGGCCGCCGCGCACGGCAGCCACCACTTCGGCCTTGCGACGGATGACCCATCGACGCGTATTGCTCGGTGGCAAATCGGCGACGGTCAGCGGGCTCCCATCCGGCCCTATAACGTATTTCACACGCGGCCTTACAAGATCGGTCATCGTACTCTCTACACACCCAAGACCTAATCGAACGCAAAACTAGCGCCGCAGTTTTAAAATTTACCTAAGCGCCAGGATAGCCAAACATATTGACGCACATAGACAATGAAGAGACGGTTACGCTCGGGTCTTCAATTTGCCTCAAATGCCCGGATGAGGTGCTCAGGCGACGCGATCGGCCGGGCCTTCGCCGTATTTCATGGCCATTACGGGCCGATTACGGCGGGACGAGAGGCAGTTCCGCCTCGCGCAAGCAGGCGCCCCGCGAGTGGATCCCGCCCGACGCTTTCGCCGATCGCGGCGCGCGCCCGGGTGGCGTGCTCGCTTTCCCTGCCCTATATTTCCCACGCTGCCTCTTATATAACGGCGCGCAACACTGGAATTCGCATAATGAACAGTCTCGATCTTCCTGCCCGTCCCGATGAGACACGGGTCGTCGTCGCCATGTCGGGCGGCGTCGATTCCTCCGTCGTCGCGGGCCTGTTGAAAAAGGAAGGCTATGACGTCGTCGGCGTCACCCTCCAGCTTTACGATCATGGCGCGGCTGCCCATCGGGTCGGCTCATGTTGCGCCGGCCAGGACATAGACGACGCGCGCCGCGTTGCGGAGACGCTCGGCATGCCACACTACGTCCTCAACTATGAAAAGCGTTTTCGCGAGACGGTCATCAACCCTTTCGCCGAAAGCTATGTCGCCGGCGAAACGCCGATTCCGTGCGTTTCCTGCAACCAGACCGTCAAATTCGCCGACCTGCTCGAAACCGCGCGCGATCTCGGTGCCGATGCGCTGGCAACGGGCCACTACATCCGTTCGCGGCCGAACGGCGCCCATCGCGCTCTTTACCGGCCTGTCGACGGCGACCGCGACCAGAGCTATTTCCTGTTCGCCACCACGCAGGAACAACTCGATTATCTACGCTTCCCGCTCGGCGGACTCGCAAAGCCCGAGGTCAGGCGGATCGCAGAGGAGATGGGGCTCTCCGTCGCCGCCAAGCATGACAGCCAGGACATCTGTTTCGTACCGCAGGGAAAATATTCCGATATCATCGCCAAGTTGCGGCCGGGCGCCGCCTCTCCTGGGGAGATCGTCCATATGGACGGCCGCGTGCTTGGTCACCATGACGGGATCGTCCATTTCACAATCGGCCAGAGACGCGGTATCGGCGTGGCGGCTGGGGAACCGCTTTACGTTATTCACCTCGATGCCCGTCACGCCCGCGTCGTAGTCGGCCCGCGCGAGGCGCTCGACACGCATCGTCTGTTCCTGCGCGACGTGAACTGGCTCGGCGACGAGGCGCTCGACCGCATCCCGCCGAGGGGTATCGAACTGTTCGCCAAGGTACGGTCCACGCGCCCGCCGCGCCCGGCGATGCTCAGGCCGGGAGATGGTGCAATTTCGGTCGAACTCATCGACGGCGAGGCGGGCATTGCCCCAGGCCAGGCCTGCGTGCTCTATTCCGACGGCGGCAATGACGCCCGCGTTCTTGGCGGAGGCTTCATCAGCCGCGCCGAAAGGGGCGCGAAGGCCGAAGCGATGCTCTCGCGACTGGACAGCCAGCCGGCTCATTCCGCTTTTTCCTGAGTTTTCCGCGCCGGCGAAAGAACCCTAGGTCGTAGTGACGATTTAACGGTTGACTGCGTTGGTGTCCGAAATCGTTGCTACGACCTACGGCAGCGCCGGATGGGTCGGCGAATCGTGCGTCACGGTGCCAGCCGTCAGAATCTCGAGAACCAGTATCGCCTCCTCGCCGTTCGTCCTGGGTTCCTCGCGCGTGCGGACACAATGCATGAAATGCTGCAATTCACGCGTCAGCGGCATGCCTTGCTCGACTTTCACATAGGACGGCTCGTTGGCGGTAAAGGCCCAATGGCCGCTGTCCTGCCAGATGGCGTGCCGATAGACGGCGAGCTTACGTTCCCAGGGCTCGACATCGTCGAACACCGCCATGGCGCGAGTCCCGACGACGGTCAGACGGCGCTCGCGATAAGGGTTGAGACGGGAAGCGAAAAGGTGGCTGCGAATACCGCTTGGAAAATGCATATGGAGATGGGCAAAATCGCTCAAATGGTCGAGAAGGGCCGCCCCTTCTCCGCGTATCTCGTCCGGCGGTTCTCCGGTGATGGCCACGATCATCGACAGGTCGTGCGGAGCGAGATCCCATAGCGCGTCGTTTTCGGTATGGAATTTCCCGAGCCCGAGCCGGTGGGAATGAATATATCTCACCTCTCCCAGTTCGCCCGCGTCGATCAGGGCCTTGAGCCGCTCGAAGGCAGGATGGAAGCGCAGTACATGCCCGACCATGAAGATGCGCCGTTCCTCGCGCGCGGCCTTTACAGCACGCGTGGCATCGGCGGCCGTGAGCGCGGCTGGCTTTTCAACGAGCACATCCTTGCCGTTGCGGACGGCACGGATGGCGCTTTCAGCGTGAAATTGCGGCGGCAGGGCCATGACGATGGCATCAACATCATGGCGTCGATACAGTTCGTCCGGATCGATGGCGAGGCAATCCTGTTCGCTCGCAAAGCCTTCAGCACGCGCCCGGTTGGCGTCGGAGACCGCATAGAGGGCGTCGAGCGACTTGAGGGTGCGGATATGATTGCTGCCCCAATATCCGCAGCCGAGGACTGCTATGCGCGGTTTCATGAATGGATACCCGGAACCTGATGCCGCGAGACATATCGGTGACGGCGGCGGAACTCAACCCCGGCGGGGATGATGCGATAACTCTTTGGAGCGTGAAACGGAAAAGTGGACGCCGACTTTCCGAAAAGATCATGCGTTGACGTTCGCCCATTTCGCTTTGTCGTCTCTCCTCTGCCCATCCCTCTTCGCGAGTGAAGAAATGACGCACTCCGGCAACCCCCGCCCTGCTAACGCATCCGTCGACATCGAGCCACGGAAACGCGCCGCCTCCTCTCGGGGCAGACAAACTACGGCATGGCGCGGCGGCTGGACCGCATCTGGCGACCCATTTGTCACAGGGGCACCAATCCCACCCGTTTCATACGAGCCCGCAAGCGCTTGACAGGGTCGGCGAGGCAACCTTATATCCGCGCGCGCTTGGCGAACGG